>JBHALY010000171.1:0-14145 GCA_041827905.1 Neisseria dentiae | reverse complement strand
TGAGGCCGTCTGAAACCGCTTCAGACGGCCTCTTCATTAATTTTTAATTACTTAATATTTATCGGTTCAAAGGCTTCATCTTCGATAATCAAGCCTTCCAATCCGTTTTCGCAACGGATTTCAACGAAACGGTCGGTTTTACCGTATTGCTCGCCGCCTAAAAAACAGATGCTGTCTTTAGGGATAACGAAATCAGGAACGCTATACGCTGCATCAACACTGTTATAGGCCGGCACGTTTTTTAAAGCTTTTACTTTGTTTTCCTGCTGATGGCACGCCCCTAATAGGAAAAATACCATACAAAAATATTTCTTCATTTAAATCGTTTTCAGACGGCCTCTTTAGTTATTTACAGGCTCAAAAGCTTCATCTTCGATAACCAAACCTTCCGACCCGTTTTCGCAACGGATTTCAACGAAACGGTCCGTTTTGCCGTATTGCTCACCGCCTAAAAAACAGATGCTGTCTTTAGGAATTATAAAATCTACGGTGTTTAAATCCACGTTGCCGGAATCCGAGATACTGTAAGAAGCATCGGTACTGTTATATCCTGGTACATTCTTTAAGGCTTTTACTTTGGTTTCCTGCTGATGGCAGGCACTCAGCAATAAAAAAGCCAAGCAAATGTATTTTTTCATTTCTGAGGAAGTCTAAATTTGATTATTCCGTTTCCGAATCCGTTATTTTAAAGCAGAACGGCAAGCTATTCGGATGCAATATTCCTTTTCAGACGGCCTTTTCCAGCAACGCGTCGGCCACTTCTTCCATCTTCATAAAGCGCGAGCCTTTCACCAGCACATTGGCGCCTTGCGGCAAATCGTGCGCCAACACTTGAATCAGCGGGTCTTTGTCGGCAAACCATAACCCGTTGCCGCCGAAGGCTTCCGCCGCCGAAGCGCTGTAATCGCCGACGAAATAAGCCGCTTCGATACCTTTATCGCGGGCGTATGCGCCCACTTCGGCGTGCATGGCGGCCGATTCGTCTTCGCCCAATTCGCCGATGTCGCCCATCACGAACACGCGCGGAGCGGGGAGTTGGGCGAGCACGTCGAGCGCGGCTTTCATGCTGTCGGGGTTGGCGTTGTAGGTGTCGTCCAATACGGTGGCGCCTTTGATACCGCGTTTCACGTTCAGACGACCTTTGATATTAGCAAAGCCGGAAAGGCCGTCTGAAACCTCTTGCAGGCTCAAGCCGGCGGCCAAGGCCAGCGCGGCGGCCGCGGCGGCGTTGGCCACATTGTGCCGCCCCGGCACCGGCAGTTTTACAGCAGCGCGCACGTGGCCGCACACCAAATCGAATTCGCACGACAGCGGCTTCAACACGATGTTTTCGGCATGGATATCGCCGCTTTGCGCGCCGAAGGTCTGCTGTTTCCAACCTTGTGCGGCCGTCTGAAACACGGCGGCATGAGCGTCTTCGGCCGGAACCAGTGCCAAACCGTTTTCAGACAGGCCTTGATAAATCTCGCTTTTGGCTTTGGCAATATCGCCCACGCCGTCGAAGCCGCAGCCGACATGCGCGCGCAGGGCGTTGTTGACCAGCGCCACATCGGGGCGGGCAATCCGCGTGAGCGCGGCCAACTCGCCGAAGTGGTTCATGCCCATTTCGATCACGGCATAACGGTGCGCGGGCGTGAGCTTGAGCAGGGTCAGCGGCAGGCCGATGTGGTTGTTGAAATTGCCCGCCGTCGCCAGCACGGCATCTTCGCCGAAACGGTGGCGCAGTATCCCCGCCAGCATTTCTTTCACGGTGGTTTTGCCGCTGGAACCGGTGATGCCGAACACAAACGGGTTGGTTTCGTTGCGCCATGCCGCCGCCAGCGTTTGCAGCGCGGCCAGTGTGTCGTCCACTTTCAACGCACCGGGGAGCGCGGCGCAATCTTCGCGCGACACCACAACCGCCGCCGCGCCTTTGGCCAGCACGTCCGCCGCAAAATCATGCGCGTCGAAACGCTCGCCGGCCAAGGCGAAAAATACGTCGCCGCTTCGGATATCGCGGCTGTCGGTTACGATGCGCTTGACTTCGGCATCGCCGTTTTCAGACGGCAGCGGCAGGTTTAGGGCTTGGCGGATAAAATTCAGGGTTAGGGGGTTCATTTTGTATCAATCGTGTTCGTTGGCGGTTTGGCCGGCAGGAGTTGGTTCAGATTTCATATACTCGATATTTTTATAAACCAACCAGATGAAAAACAGCGCCAAAAAGTTTATCTTGAACTGCCAATTATCACTTCCATAACCGAGACTTAAAGCCAGCACACCGCTAAAATTGAAAAAGAATTTGTCGGCAATCCAAATCTGTATTACAGCCAGCCCGTACACCGCAAGCATTTGCCTCAGCCCGACCAAACGGTATTTAAACACATTCCAAGCGGCCAGCAAGGTGAGAATCGTCACGGCCAATGAAATCAGTATGCCCCACCAAACAACAGGAGCTTCGGGATAAAGATATTTATGTATGGCAAATTCGAGCGGCCATTTGGTGCCTTGCAGCAAAGTAAGCCAGGCGAGAAATTTGCCGCTTTTCGGTAAGCGCGGATAATCGGGAAATAATCGTTTAAACCATTGCATTTTTTATATCGTTTAGTCGCGTAGGGCGGGTTAACCCACCCACAAATTATTTTTGATCAGATTCCCGGCGCAACCCCGAATATGACGCGATGCTTTCAAGCAACGGTTTTCGGTTTTACAAAGTCCGCCTATCTCGCCTGATCAATCAACGGGTAAGGATTCACCGCACCGCCGTGGGTGGTATAAACGCCGTAGTGCAGGTGCGCCGGTGTTTTTTTGGCGTTACCGGTTTTGCCCACATAGCCGATAACCTCGCCGGCCTTCACTTTGTCGTATAACTTCGCGCCGGCGAATTTTTTCAGGTGGGCGTAATAGTGCCATGCGCCGGGGCCTTGTATGCCGATCACTTTGCCGCCCAGTCTGTTTTTGCCGCGTTTGGTCACGATGCCGTCGGTGGTGCTGCGCACGGGTGTGCCTTTGTCGGCAAAAATATCCACGCCTTCGTGCCTGCGTCCGCCGCTACGGGCTGCGCCCCATGTGTCGGTGAAACGTTGGCCTTTCACGGGGTTAATCAGGCTCTGTTCGGCCGGGGCGGGTTGCGCCCTGAGTTCAGCCAGCTCCTGGCTGGGCCGCGTAGCTTGGCAGCCCCATAAAAAAACGGAAACGGCGGCAAAGCACACCAGCCGCTTGGCGGGTTTCGATATCACTGATCGGGTTCCTTTCGTTGGTTTCAGACGGCCTCGGGTGCGGCGCGTATCGGTTTTCCTTTCTGTTTGTTCAAGTGAGTTGTGCGTTTGTTATTTTTCAGACGGCCTGCGGCCGCGGTTTTATCTTGTATATTGTTTGGCTAACTGCCCAGCTTGCCGTAATACTGGTAATCGGAAAGGCGGAACACTGCCAGGGTGCGGCCGTTTTTGCGATAGGGGTAAAACAGCTCGTATCTGCCGTTATCCGACACGAAGCGGATTTCATCCGATTGGTTTTGAAACACTTTTTGCAGGTATTCCCGCTCGCGTAAATCGGCGCGGTGCAGATAGTCGGCTTTGCGCAGGGTTTCCTGTTTGCCCTCGGCGGTGCGGTAGGTTATAGCGTCTTCCTGCCGGCCGTTATCTGCAACTGCGGCAGCCGCTGTTTCGGCAGCGCCTTCTTTCGGGATACTGCTGCCGAAATTCAGATAAACCGGTGTGCCGCCGATGTTGTCGGGCACGATAACGGTTACGCTGTTAAATGCGCTGTCTTGTTTTTCCAGCAATTCCAAATGGCCGGCGGTGTTGCGGATATAGGGCAGCCCGAAGCGGTAGGCGGTAACGGCTTCGGTTTGCTTCGGGTGGTTTTGTATCAGCCGCTGCGCCGATTCAATCAGAAGCCGCTGCTTCTGTTGGGCTGTCAGATAATTGCCGCCGAACAGCAGAGCGGCCAGCAGCGGGAAAACCAGCAGGCAGGCGTAAAGCCATTTTTTGCCGCCCTTAACCGACTCCTCTTCGCCGCGCTCGGCAATGCGAGTGAGGTTCAGCATAATGTTCAGCATCAACGCCCCCGCCATCAGCGCCACCACACCTAAAATGCTCAAGCCGAAGATTCCGGTGATGTGTTCGCGAAATACTTTCAGGCCGAACACTTGAATCAGGATAAAGGCAAATACCCAATACACCAGCAATACAATCGATACCACGCCAATGATGTTGCTGGCTTTCACGAGTTTTTTCGTATCCATCATGCTTCCTCGGTTTTCAGACGGCCTGTTCAAACAATGTCCAAAGGCCGTCTGAAACAGTGATTGCCATCCGATTTTATCTTTGCGCCAACGCCTTTTGGGCTTCTTCGAAATCGGAAAAATGATGCTTCTCGCCCTGCACGTCCTGATAAGTTTCGTGGCCTTTGCCGGCAATCAGGATGATGTCGCCTGCCGCGGCGTGTTTAACCGCATATTCAATGGCGGCGCGACGGTCGGCTTCGATGTGTTCGGGATTGGGTACGGCGGGGAGGATGTCGTCGATAATGGCCTGCGGCTCTTCCATACGCGGGTTGTCGCTGGTCACCACCACTTTGTCGGCACCGGCTTGGGCGGCGGCGGCCATCAGCGGGCGTTTGCCTTTGTCGCGGTTACCGCCGCAGCCGAACACGCACCAAAGGCTCGCGCCTTGCGGTTTGATTTCCTGCAAGGTGGCGAGCGCTTTTTCGAGAGCGTCGGGGGTGTGGGCGTAATCGACCACCACCAGCGGTTTGCCGGGGTTCATGATGCAGTCCATGCGGCCGGTGGCGGGGCGGATGCGGGCAAGTGAGTTTAATACCGGTTGCAGCGGGTAGCCTGCGGCGCACAGCACGCCCACGCAGGCGGCAAGGTTTTGGGCGTTGAAGCGGCCGAGCAGGCGGGTTTGGCATTCTCCCGCGCCCCACGGAGTGTCAAGCGCAACCGTCATGCCGCCGGAAGTGGCGCTAAAGCCGGTAATGCGGATGTCGGCATCTTCGGTAAAGCCGTAGCGGTAAACGGCCAGGCCGGGGCGTTCGGTTTTCAGACGGCCTGCCAGTTCGGCGCCGTATCCGTCGTCGGCATTAATCACGGCGTGTTGCAGGCCGCGCCAGTAAAACAGGCGCGATTTGATTTCGCCGTAGGCTTCCATGCTGCCGTGGTAGTCGAGGTGGTCACGGGTGAGATTGGTGAACACGGCCGTCTGAAAGGGCACGCCGTTTACGCGCGCTTGGTCGAGGCCGTGGCTGGACACTTCCATCGCCACCGCGCGCGCACCTTGCTGTTTGAAGCGGTGGAGCAGGGTTTGTACGGAAACAGGGTCGGGGGTGGTGTGGGTGGCTTCAACCAACTCGCCCCAAAAGCCGTTGCCGACGGTGCCGATAACGGCGCAGCTTTGCGGGCGGCCTTCGAGCAGGTCGGCGGCTTGTGCCAGCCATTGGGTTACCGAGGTTTTGCCGTTGGTACCGGTAACGCCCCAGATGGCGAGACCGTCTGAATGCCTGTCTGAAACATTGCCGTACACTTCGGCGGCCAGTATGCCGGCGCGGTGTTTCAAATCTTTGATGCCTTGGTTGGGCACTTGCCACTCGGGCTGCCAGGCAAAACTGCCGTCGTCGTCCCAAAACACAAAAGAAGCGCCGTTGGCGATGGCGGCGGGGATAAAGCTGCGCCCGTCGGTGTATTCGCCCTGGCAGGCGACGAAGATGTCGCCGGGTTGGATTTTTCGGCTGTCCGAATGCAGCAAACGCCCCGCTGCGCTTTCGCACAGCAGGGGCGGCAGGTCGGTTTCAGCTGGGGGAACTCGTTCGCTGAACATAAAAAACTCTTTATCGTTTGGCCGTCTGAATGGTGGGGGTTTCCTTCAGAGGTTTGGTGGGCGATACGCCGAGAATATTCAGGCTGCCGCTCATGATGCCTTTGAACACGGGGCCGGCAACCACGCCGCCGTAGTAGCCGTTGGCAGAGGGTTCGTCCACCGAAACGGCCACAATCACGCGCGGTTTCTCGGCCGGTGCGAAACCGATGAAGGTGGCGACGTGCTTGTCGCTGGCATAACGGCCGTTCACCAGTTTGCGTGCGGTACCGGTTTTGGCGCCGACATCGAAGCCGTCAACCGCGCCCATGGTGCCGGTGCCGCCTTTTTCGGTAACGGAAATCATGATATTGCGCACGGCGCGGGCGGTTTCGGGTTTGATAATCTGCTCGCCTTTGGGCGGCGCTTCCTGTTTTTCAAAGCTCACGGGCAGCAGTTCGCCGTCGCTGGTGATCACGGTGTAGGCGCGCGCCAGTTGCAGCAGGCTCATTTGCAGGCCATAGCCGAACGACATGGTGGCCTGTTCGATGGGTTTCCAGTTTTGCCATTTGCGCAGCATGCCCGGGGTTTCGCCGGGGAAGCCGGAATGCATACGGCGGCCTATGCCCAAACTTTGGTAAAACGCGTGCATTTCTTCGGGCTTGAACATGGCCGAAAGTTTGCTGGTGCCTACGTTAGACGATTTCTGCATGATGCCGCGCACGTCGAGCGAGGGGTAAACATGGGTGTCGCGCACGGTGGCGGGGCCGATTTTGAACGGCAGGGTGTTGAAGCGTGAATTCACGCTGGCTTTGCCTTCGTCCAACGCTTTGG
This sequence comes from Neisseria dentiae, assembly GCA_041827905.1. Lineage (GTDB taxonomy): Bacteria > Pseudomonadota > Gammaproteobacteria > Burkholderiales > Neisseriaceae > Neisseria > Neisseria dentiae_B. The sequence continues at coordinate 7,540 of JBHALY010000171.1, read as the reverse complement.
CAATCGGAAACGGCTTCATGGCCGAACCCGGCTCGATCATATCGGTAACGGCCCGGTTGCGGCGTTGCTCGCTGTCGGCTCCGCCGGGATTGTTGGGGTCGTAGGCGGGGCTGTTCACCAACGCCAGAATCTCGCCGGTTTGCGCATCAAGCACAACGGCGCTGCCGGCTTTGGCGCGGTGGTGGGCGATGGCTTTGTTCAGCTCGTCATAAGCCAGCGCCTGAATGCGCTGGTCGAGCGACATCACCATATCGCGGCCGTTTTGCGGATCGCGGTTGCGGGGGGAATCGAGGCTGTCGACGATATTGCCTTTGTTGTCGCGCAGCACCACTTTGGCACCGTTTTCGCCGCGCAAATCGTCTTCGCGCGCCAACTCCAGCCCTTCTTGGCCTTTGCCGTCGATATTGGTGAAACCGATAACGTGCGCAAACAGGTTGCCCATCGGATAGTGGCGTTTGGTTTCCTGCTGGAACGCCAAACCTTTGATGCCCAAAGCCGCCACTTTATCTGCGGTTTCTTTGTTCAACTGACGCTTCAAATAAATGAAATCTTTATCTTTTTTTGCCAAACGCTCTTCGATGGTGGCAACGGGCACGCCGATTAACGCGGAGAGCCGTTCAAGCTGTTCGGCCGTCGGCTGGATATCCATACCGGAAGGCACGGCATACAGTGATTCGGTAGGGGCGCTCAAGGCCAGCGTGGCGCCGTTGCGGTCGGTAATCGTACCGCGCGAAGCAGGCAGCGCCACCGTACGCACGAAGCGCTGGTCGCCCTGGTTTTTCAGAAACTCATGCTGCGTGGTTTGCAGGTAAACACCCCGCCCCACCAGCGCGGCAAACGCCAAAGCCAAACCGCCGAGCACAAAGGCAATCCGCCCGTTGGTAGAAACGGGTTTCTTGGCTTTGGGCTGCTTGGGCAGCATCTGAGGCTTATATTCGTTTTTAATCAACATAGCAACTTCTCGTTTTTTTCAGACGGCCTCGATTTGTTTTTAAGAAACCGCCGTTTATTTCATTTCAATCATGCGTGTATCTGATGCGCTCGGGGGTTGCAGCCTTTGCCGCTCCGCCGCTTCTTTAATTAGTGTATGGTTCGACAGCTTGGCCTGTTCGAGCTTCAAACGCGCATAATCCTGCTCAAGCTGGACTTCGTGCTTTTCGGCCTTATCCAGCGAAATATAGTATTGGCGCGACTGGTCTTGCACGGTTACCACCGCCAAGCCCGACAGCAATGCCACTACCAATAAAATAACGTTTAATTTATTCATATTTTCAAACGGCCTTCGTTTTCAGACGGCCTGTTGCGCCGGCAGGCGTGCCGCCGGCTAAAATGCTTCAAAACTGCCGCCGGTGCGCTCGGCAACACGCAATACGGCCGAACGCGCGCGCGGGTTGGCAGCGGTTTCTTCTCCGCCCGGCTTAATAGCCTTGCCCACCGGCTTTAACGGTGGCTGCGGCAAATCGGCTTCTTTCACCGCCGCCCAGCGGGGCATGGGCGGATGCTGCGAATAGCGCTTGATAAACTGTTTTACGATGCGGTCTTCCAGCGAGTGGAAGGCAATCACCGCCAGCCTGCCGCCTTCTTTCAAGCGGCCCGCCGCCTGCGGCAGCACAGCTTCTATTTCTTCAAGCTCACGGTTGATGAAGATGCGAACAGCCTGAAACGTCCGGGTCGCCGGGTCTTGTCCGCGCTCGCGGCTACGGACGTTTTGTGCCACGAGCTGCGCCAGCTTGCGGGTTGTATCGATGGGCGCCGTTTCGCGCTGCGAAACGACAGCGCGCGCAATCTGGCGACTAAACCGCTCTTCACCATAATTTTTGATTACCTCGTGTATTTCCTGCTCGGTGGCGCTTGCCAGCCATTCGGCGGCCGAAATGCCGCGCGTGGGATCCATGCGCATATCCAGCGGGGCATCGAAACGGAAACTGAATCCGCGCGCCGCTTCGTCAATCTGCGGCGACGAAATACCCAAATCAAACAAGGCTCCGTCTATTTTGCCGATACCCAGCCCGTCTAAGGCCGTCTGAAAAGTGGCGAAGCCGTTATGCACCACACTCACGCGTTTGTCTTGCGCCGCCAATTCGTTGGCAACGGCAACGGCCTGCGGGTCTTTGTCGAACACCACCAAGCGGCCTTCGCTGCCCAGTTTCGACAGAATCAGGCGGGAATGCCCTCCCCTGCCGAACGTGCCGTCCACATAAACACCGTTTTCCCGCACGGCCAGCGCATCCACCGCCTCGTGCAGCAACACGGTAATGTGTTGCAAAGTTTCGGCACCGCTCACAGTTGCAAATCCGTTTGGCTCAATTCGGAAGCCAATTCGTCGGGATCGATATCCAAAGCCTGATCCATTTCGGCCTCCCAATGCTCGCGTCCCCACAGCTCCAAGCGGTTGGCGCGCCCCACCAGCGTTACTTCCTTATCGAAATCCACGCGGCGGCGCAGGTTGGCGGGCAGCAGCACGCGCCCGGCCGTATCCAGTTCCAGCGTATCGGCATTGTGCAGCAGCAGGTTTTGGTAGCGTTGCAGCGTAGGATTGCCCGCCGTTTTCAACGCCAGCAGCTGCCTGGCCACGCCTTCCCATTCGGCTTCGGGATAAATCAGCAGGCGGCTGCGCGAATCCAGCGTTGCCACCACGGCCGGCGTGTAATGGCGCAACAACAGCTCGCGGAACTTGGCAGGAATCGCCAACCGCCCTTTGCTGTCTATGCTCAACTCGTGAACGCCGCCAAACACTTTATCCCACTCCGTGATTAAAAACGGGCAATGAAGACACTTTGACACACATTACCCCACATGCCCACACTATATGCAATTTCAACATTGCGGTCAAACCCGCTTTTCTGAAAAAATAACCAGTAAGACAAACACTTAAGCATCAAAAAAGCAGGCATCTCGCCCGCTTTATGCACCTGACACACACAAAAAACACAATATCTAGTATTAATATTATATTACAATTACCATATATAGTAAAAATTATGAAATAGAGTCCGCTTTCTAATAAAGGGTATAATATTCCGGCCCTTTGATAAAATTTACACGTTCTAACATTTATGACTGCGCAATTACCCGCCCCTTCTGCCGCCGCCGCAACATCCTCCGAAGCCTTGAAAAACCTGATTGCGGCAGATATCCGCGAACACGGCGGCTGGATTCCGTTTTCCCGCTTCATGGAGCTGACGCTCTATGCTCCCCGATACGGTTACTACACCGGCGGCGCACACAAAATCGGGGCCGCGGGCGATTTTGTTACCGCCCCCACCCTCACCCCCTTGTTTGGCCGCGCACTCGCCCGCCAGCTTGCTCCGCTATTACCGCAAACCGACGGCAACATCTATGAATTCGGCGCCGGCACCGGCGAATTGGCCGCCGATTTGCTGCAATCGCTTTCAGACGGCCTAAAGCATTACTATATTATTGAAATATCAAATGAATTAGCCGAACGCCAACGTGCACACATTTGCAGGAAAGTGCCGGAGGCGGCAGAAAAAGTCGTCCATCTAACCGAACTTCCCGACACTTTCGACGGCATCGTCATCGGTAACGAAGTGCTCGATGCCATGCCCTGCGAGCTTATCCGACGCGAGCACGGGCAATTTTGGCAAATCGGTGTGGCGCTGGAGCATAGTGCTTTCGTCCAAACCCCGCGCCCGCTCGACCAAGCCGATTTACTGGCAACTGCCGCCGCCAGCTTCCCGCCTAACGAGCCGTATACCAGCGAGCTGCACCCCGCCCAACATGCCTTTATCCGCACGCTGGCGGGTAAACTCGTGCGCGGCGGCATGATTTTCATCGACTACGGCTTCGATGCCGCCCAGTATTACCACCCGCAGCGGCACACGGGCACCTTAATCGGCCACTACCGCCACCACACCGTGCACGATCCGTTTTTCCACATCGGCCTAACCGACCTGACCGCCCACGTCAACTTCACCGATACCGCCCAAGCCGGCACCGACGGCGGCTTGGATTTAATCGGCTACACCACCCAGGCCAATTTCCTGCTCAACCTCGGCATCACGGAACTGCTGGCGCAAACCGCCGAACCCGGCACACCCGCCTATATCCGCGAAACCACCGCCCTGCATAAACTTTTGGGACAGCACGAAATGGGCGAACTGTTTAAAGTGATGGCGTTCGGGCGCGGCGTGAATGTGGATTGGCAGGGCTTTATATCGGGCGATATTTGCCACAAACTTTAAATCTTTCCGCACGGCAAAGGCCGTCTGAAAACATTTCAGACGGCCTGTAAATATTTTTTTCCATAAAAATCAAACGAAAGCGCATAATTTCTGATAAAGCGGTTGCCCGCCCGAAAAAAAACCGTATAATTGCGCTTTCACCAAACGGCGAATTAGCTCAGTCGGTTAGAGCAGAGGAATCATAATCCTTGTGTCCGGGGTTCGAGTCCCTGATTCGCCACCAGAACTTCGGGGGTATAGCTCAGTTGGTAGAGCGCTTGCATGGCATGCAAGAGGTCAGCGGTTCGATCCCGCTTACCTCCACCAGATTTAAAGCACTTGGTTAAAACCAAGTGCTTTTTTACTGTTAAGGCCGTCTGAAGCTTTTCAGACGGCCTTCAATCTGCATTGCCTGCGCAAAATTATCTTTCCGGCAGCTTAACCACCACCGTATCGGCCAGCATATCCTGCAAAGTGCGGCGGTTTTTCGTTTTGTTAAACAGCATCACCAAACACACTACCCATAACAGCTGCGATAACGCATTACCAATCAATTCAGCCGTTTCGGGGCTGCCCTGCACCACCAGCGTAATCAGATAGCCCGCAATCATCGAAGCGATGCTCACGATAACGTTAAACAAAATCTCGCGCAGTATCACCGTACCCCAAAGGCCGGGGTTGTCGCCGTTGCTTTTCAATACCCTGATTTTCATTATTCTTTTGCCGAAAGACTGCCCGTCCCGCGCCATCAGCCACACTTGTGCGGCTGCATAAACCAGCAACAGCAGCAAGCTGCCCGCCACCAAAGGGCCGTTCCACGCGATTTGATCCAAAGCTTCGGGGTTCTGCTCATCCCAATGCTCCATCAGAGGCAGCACGACGCTGTAAAACAACGGAACAAATACCAACACGGTAAACACCACATTCAAGAGATAGGCCGCAATCCTGCTGCCTGCCGTGGCAATATCCACCTCCACAATTTCTTCGCCGGCTGGCGCGGGGTGGGAATTGAGTGTGTCCATATTTGACGCTCCGTTTCAAGATTTGGAAATTTTTGCCACCTTACCACAAAAAAGCCTTTACTTTTACCCCCTCGGGGGTTAAAACGCTAACTTGATTATCTTTCCTTATTTTGTAAACAATTTTTCGTTTTAGGAGCAAACAATGAAAGTAGGATTCGTCGGCTGGCGCGGCATGGTCGGTTCGGTTTTGATGCAGCGCATGCAGGAAGAAAACGACTTCGCCCATATTCCCGAAGCCGTATTCTTCACCACCTCCAACGTAGGCGGCGCCGCTCCCGACTTCGGCCAAACCGCCAAAACCCTGTTGGATGCCAACGATACCGCCGAGCTGGCGAAAATGGACATCATCGTTACCTGCCAGGGCGGTGATTACACCAAAGCCGTATTCAAACCGCTGCGTGATTCCGGCTGGAACGGCTACTGGATTGACGCGGCTTCTTCGCTGCGTATGAACGATGATGCAGTGATTATTCTCGACCCCGTCAACCGCAACGTTATCGACCAAGCCCTGCAAAACGGTGTAAAAAACTACATCGGCGGCAACTGCACCGTATCGCTGATGCTGATGGCCTTGGGCGGCCTGTTCCAAAACAACTTGGTGGAATGGGCAACCAGCATGACCTACCAAGCCGCTTCGGGCGCGGGCGCCAAAAACATGCGCGAGCTGATCGAAGGCATGGGCGCGATTCACAACGAAGTCAAAACCGAAATCGCCGACCCCGCCGGCGCGATTCTGGATATCGACCGCAAAGTGTCCGATTTTCTGCGCAGCGATGCTTTCCCCGCCGCCAACTTCGGCGTGCCGCTGGCCGGCAGTCTGATTCCGTGGATTGACGCCGATTTGGGCAACGGTCAGTCAAAAGAAGAATGGAAAGGCGGCGTGGAAACCAACAAAATCCTCGGCCGCAGCGCCAATCCCACCGTTATCGACGGCCTGTGCGTGCGCGTGGGCGCGATGCGCTGCCACAGCCAAGCCATTACGCTGAAGCTGAAAAAAGATTTGCCTGTGGCCGAAATCGAGCAACTGCTCTCATCGGCCAATAGCTGGGTGAAAGTAATCCCCAACGAAAAAGAAGCCAGCATCCACGAGCTGACCCCAGCCAAAGTAACCGGCACCCTCAGCGTGCCCGTGGGCCGTATCCGCAAACTGGGTATGGGCGGCGAATACATCAGCGCGTTTACCGTGGGCGACCAGCTTCTTTGGGGTGCCGCCGAGCCGCTGCGCCGCATGCTGCGGATTGTGTTGGGCAATCTGGATTCATAACCGGTTTGCCGGGCATATAATGGCAAAAGGCCGTCTGAAATGTTTCAGACGGCCTTTTCCCTATCTGTTTTATTTCGCTAACATTTCCACCTGCTTCACCCGCTCGGCAGTTACCGGATGGGAGCTGAACACCTGTGCGGTACCGCTTTCGTCGTGGCCGTGGTGGCTGTTTAAACGTTGCAGGAAATCTGCCAGATGCTTCGGCGGAATGTTTTGGCGCTTCAAGACACTAATGGCATAGCGGTCTGCTTCCAACTCAAATTCCTGCGAATACTGCGCTGCAACAAGCATGGCCGGCAGGTTGGAAAGTAAATCGCCTGCATCTCCCGTTATCAATATCAAAAATACCCCCGTGCCGATGCCGCGCAGTGCCTGCTGCAAACTGTGGCGCCCGCTTAAATGGCCTTGTTCATGAGCCAAAACCGCGAGAATTTCATTATCGTTCTCCGCCAATGCAACCAATTCGTCGGTTAAAACTATCGTGTTGTTGGGTATGGCAAAAGCATTGGCGCCGAGGCCGCTCCCTTGTCTGAACAATAATTTTGCAGGCTGCTCCGGTTTTAAGGTTTGATAAAGCTTCGATATTTCACGTTTTCTTTCCGCACTCAGGCGGCTTTCATCGGTTAAACCGACAATGGCTTGTTCGGCCTGCCCACTGATGCTGTTCAAAGTTTGTTCGGGCAAATGTCGGGCTGCATAATAGGCGGCGGTGGGAATCCCCCACTTGAACATCGCCGCAATCACGCAAATCACCACAATCAAACCGATACCCGCCCATTTCCAACTTTGTTCAAACCGGCCGACATGTTGCAGCATGGTTTTGTGTTTCAAGGGCAGCCAATCGGGCACATGATGGTCGGGAAATTCAATGCGGGCATCATCCGGCAACTCCAACACCGGCAATACACCGCCCACGCCGGCTAGGTAGGCCGCGCTGTGCAGCGGATAAAAATCTGTTTGGCCGCCGCCGTAAACAATGCGCAACCGCTCTCCGTCCAGCGACAATTCGGCCTGATGGGGCATATTGTGCTTGCCGTCGTAATAACGCACGGTTATAGACTCTGCCATTT
>JBHALY010000170.1:0-6686 GCA_041827905.1 Neisseria dentiae | reverse complement strand
TCAGCAACTTTTCATAACTGTTTATCCTTTCGGAAAAACACTTCGGCCCTTGTTTACAAGGGCGTTTTTTTTGCCTGCCGGTTTCAGACGGCCTTTGCCCGGCAAAGGTTTCTTTTTTCATATTTCTTTTCACATCTTGCGACTTGGGCTTTTGCAAAAACTCCGGCCTATTCCGCCAGCCCTTTCAAACGGTAGAGCATATCCAAAGCCTCGCGCGGCGAAAGTTCGTCGGGGCGGATGCCGGCCAGCATGGCCAGTGCGGGATTGGGTTCGGCGGGCCGGCTGTTTTCAAGGTTGGGGCCGTCTGAAAAACTTTCCGTGCCGTCGAAACCGCCGCTGTTTTCAGACGGCATCATATTGAAAATATCCATCTGCGGCCGGTTGGCGGCGGCCTGCGCTTCGAGTTCGTTTAAATGTTTGTGGGCGGATTTCAGCGCGCGCGCGGGCAGGCCGGCGAGTTTGGCCACGGCGATGCCGTAGCTTTTGCTGGCGGGGCCGGGTTCGATGTGGTGCAGAAACACGATGTCCTGCCCCTGTTCCAGCGCCGATAGGTGCATATTGACGGCGGTGGCGTGCGCTTCGGGCAGGCGGGTCAGCTCGAAATAGTGGGTGGCAAACAGGCTGAACGATTTGTTTTTCTGCAAAAGGTGTTCGGCAATGGCCTGCGCCAGCGCGAGGCCGTCGAAGGTGGAGGTGCCGCGGCCGACTTCGTCCATCAGCACCAGCGATTCTTCGGTGGCGTGGTGTAGGATGTAGGCGGTTTCGCTCATTTCCACCATAAAGGTGGAGCGGTTGCCGGCCAGATCGTCGCTGGCGCCGATGCGGGTGAAAATCTGGTCGATGGGGCCGATTTTGGCGGCGTCGGCGGGCACGAAGGCGCCGGTGTGCGCCAGCAGCACGATTAAGGCCACTTGACGCATATAGGTGGATTTCCCGCCCATATTGGGGCCGGTGAGCAGCATCAGGCGGTGTTTGTGGTCGAGGCCGGTGTTGTTGGCGGTGAAGTGGCGCACCTGCCGCTCGACCACGGGATGACGGCCGTTGTTGATTTCAATCAGCGGGTAGTCGGCAAACTCGGGGCACACATAGCCGCGCTCTTCGGCATGGCGGGCGAAGGTGGAAAGCACGTCGAGCGAGGCGGCGGCTTTGGCGGCTTTCTGCAATTGCGGCAAGGCCGTCTGAAGCTCTTTGAGCAGGGCGTCGTAGAGTTGTTTTTCAAGCGCAAGCGCCCGTTCTTGCGCGCTGAGCACTTTGTCTTCAAAGGTTTTTAATTCGGGGGTGATGAAGCGTTCGGCGTTTTTCAGGGTTTGGCGGCGCTGGTAGTCGGCGGGCGCCTGCTCGGCCTGCACTTTGGATAATTCGATATAAAAGCCGTGTACGCGGTTGAATTCCACTTTTAAGGTGGACAGGCCGGTGCGTTCGCGTTCGCGCGCTTCGAGGGCGAGCAGAAATTCGTCACCGTGGTTTTGGATGTGGCGCAATTCGTCCAATTCGGGGTGGAAGCCGTGGTTGATTACGCCGCCGTCTTTCAGCCACACGGCAGGCTCGGGCAGGATGGCTGCTTGCAGTTTTTCGGCCGTCGGCAGGGTTTCGGGGAACACGTTTTGCAGGGTTTGCAGCAAAGCGCTGCCGCCGGCGGGCACCGGCGTTTCGGCCAACACCAACAGGCTGTCGCGCAGGGCGGCCAAGTCGCGCGGGCGGGCGTTGCCCACGGCGATGCGGGCGGCGATGCGTTCGATGTCGGCCACGTTTTTCAGACAGGCCTGCAAACCGGCATAGTGGTTTTGCAGCTCCATCACCGCCTGCTGGCGCGCCTGAATGTGGCTTCTGTTGCGCAACGGGTGGTGCAGCCACAGCGCGAGCAGGCGGCTGCCCATGTGGGTGGCGCATTCGTCGAGCACTGAAAACAGCGTCGGCGCTTTTTTGCCGGTGAGCGTTTGGGTGATTTCGAGGTTGCGACGGGTGGCCGCGTCCATGCCGATGTATTGGCTTTCGGTTTCGAGCGAGAGGCCGTCGAGGTGTTGCGGCAGGCGGTTTTGGGTGAGGCGGATATAGTTGAGCAATGCGCCGGCCGCGCCGACGGCTTCGGCGTGTTCCTCAATATCGAGGCCGAAGCCGCGCAAATCCTGGCTGCCGAAATGATCGGTCAGCAATTTGGCGGCGGCATCGGCGGCAAACTGCCAGTGGTTGAGCCGCGTGATGTTGTTGGCCTGAACGGCGGGCGCATTTTTGCCGTCGGGCAACAGGATTTCGGCGGCCTGCAAACGCGCCAGCTCGTCGGGCAGTTTATCGGCGGTGGTGAGCTTGGCTTTGAATTCGCCGCTTTGCAGCGAGGCCCACGCCAGCCCGATGTGTTTCTTGCCGGCGCACACGGCCACGATGCGGTTGGTTTCTTTGTCTTCGAGAAAGGCCGAATCGGTGAGCGTGCCGGGGGTAACGATGCGCACCACTTTGCGCTCCACCGGCCCTTTGCTTGCGCCCACTTCGCCCACCTGCTCGCAAACCGCCACGCTTTTGCCCATTTTCACCAATCGCGCCAGATATTGCTCGGCGGCGTGAAACGGCACGCCCGCCATTTTAATCGGCTCGCCGTTGAGCTGGCCGCGGGTGGTCAGCGTGATGTCGAGCAGTTTCGCCGCCTCCACCGCGTCGTCGAAAAACAGCTCGTAAAAGTCGCCCATGCGGTAAAACACCAGTTTGTCGGCATGGCTGGCTTTGATGTCGAGATATTGCTGCATCATCGGGGAAACGGCGGGTTTGGTCATTTCAGACGGCCTTTGTGCGGGTGGAAAAGGGAGGGCTATTGTAACAAAAGAAAGAAAAGCTTGAGGCCGTCTGAAAAGTTTCAGACGGCCTCAGGTTTAACCGACTATTTAAAATTACTGGCGTGCGCCGCCGAATGCGCCGTTGGCGTTATTGGCGGTATTACGGAACGTGCCTGCCATATAGGCGGCTTGGCTGCCATAAAATGCGCCTTTGGTTTCTACGCCGTTTTGCGTGCCGCTAAAAGTGTTACCGGTGATGCTGCCGCCGAATTTGAGCGATTCAGGCACGGAAGCATCGTCGGCACGGGTGATGGTAACGTCGATTTTTTTGGCGGCAAAATCAACCGAGGCTCTAGAATTACCTGCGGCGTATTTGCCGTCCAGGCCGTAAACGGCTTTTCCGATATAGGTGGCGTTGCCGGCGGCGGGCATATCGGCAGTAAGCTGCGTGCCTTGTGCAAACACAACATTTTCACCGTTAACGGTGCGGTTGCCGAAACGGGTTAACGCCGAGCCTCCGGTAATTTCGCCGTTAAAGTTGAATACGCCGGCAGGGCCGATAGAAACATTCATGCCATAAGATAAATCAATGGTTTGGCCATTTACCACCAATTTGCTCAATTCGCCGGTTTCCACGCCTGAAATATAGCGCACGCCGTTCACAACCGGCTGGTTACCCGCAAGAGAGCTTGATGAAGAAGAGGTGTTGCTGTTTGAAGCGCCGGGAGTAGGCGTGCTGCTTACGCTGGGCTGGCTGTCGCCACCGCCGCCGCACGCAGCCAAAACCAAAGCCGATAAAACGGCCAAGGCCGGTAAAGTCAAACGGTTGTTAAACATGATTGAATCTCCACTAAAATTTCGGTTTGAATGAAAATACAGGCAGTTGGGAGTACCTGGTGGATATTTTATTCCATCTGGGTTTTATGAACAATAATTATGTTGTCGGGCTTTCGGCAGACGCAACAAAGGCCGTCTGAAAAGTTTCAGACGGCCTCTTTAAAAATATCGTGCATACAGGTCGGGCGGTAAGCCGGGTTCTGTCGCAGACAGCCATTCCTCTAGGCGCACCATTACTGATGCGCTCCAGCAACCTACCCGAACGCTCGGCGGGCCGCGTCTGTGCGTTCTGTTTGGTCTTGCTACGGATGGGGTTTGGCCTGCTGCGCCTTGTTACCAAGTGCACGGTGCGCTCTTACCGCACCTTTTCACCCTTGCCTGTGCTCCCTACCGCCAGCCTTTTGCGCTCTGCGGTGTTGGCGTGCCTTGCCGTACTATCTGTACTGTCTGCGGCACGCCGCCTTGCATAACGCAAAAGGCTGGCGGCAGTATCTCGGAACCATCGGCGGTTCTGCTCTCTGTTCCACTTTCCGTCGTGTTGCCACGCCCGGCCGTTAGCCGGCATCCTGCCCTGTGTAGCCCGGACTTTCCTCCCCGCAGGCCTTATGCGCTGCGCGGCGGCTGTCTGCCCGGCCTGTATGCGGGGCGGATTATAGCACGGCGGCGGGGCAAACTTTGGCAAAGGTGTCAGGCTTTTTTCACGAATTCCGACTTCAGGTTCATGGCGCTGCCGTCGATTTTGCAGGCGATGTCGTGGTCGCCCTCCTGAAGGCGGATGCCTTTCACTTTGGTGCCCTGCTTAATCACCATCGAGCTGCCTTTCACTTTCAAATCTTTAATCAGCACCACGGTGTCGCCGTCGGCCAGCGGCGTGCCGTTGGCATCTTTCACCGTTAAAGTTTCTTCGGCGGCGGATTCGTTTTCCTGCCATTCGTGGGCGCACTCGGGGCAGACGAATTGCACGCCGTCGTGATAGGTCAGCTCGGAAGCGCATTGCGGGCAGGCGGGTAGGGTCATGGTTGGGTTCCTTTTGTCTGTAAAATCTTAAAGTGTGAAAGTTTGCCCGGATTATATAACAAGGCCGTCTGAAAAGTTTCAGACGGCCTTTTACTATATAATCGCCCCATTCGTTTAACGGGATAATTTATGTCTGCCACCGCCCCCACCATTGCCGCCATCGCCACCGCACCCGGACGCGGCGGCGTGGGCGTGATCCGATTGTCCGGCAAAAACCTGCTGCCGTTGGCGCAGCGCCTCAGCGGCGGCAAAACGCCCAAGCCGAGGGTGGCTTTATATACCGATTTTCTGGATTCAGACGGCCAGGCGCTCGATAGCGGCCTGATGCTGTATTTCGCCGAACCCGCGAGCTTTACCGGCGAAGACGTGCTCGAGCTGCAAGGCCACGGCGGGCCGGTGGTGATGCAGATGCTGCTGTCGCGCTGTTTGCAGTTGGGTGCGCGCCTGGCCGAGCCGGGCGAGTTTACCAAACGCGCGTTTCTCAACAACAAACTCGATCTGGCACAGGCCGAGAGCGTGGCCGATTTGATTGATGCTTCCAGCCAATCGGCCGCGCGCATGGCCGTGCGCTCGCTCAAAGGCGCGTTTTCGCAGCACATTCACGCGCTGGTTGATGATTTGATTACGCTCCGAATGCTGGTGGAAGCCACGCTGGATTTTCCCGAAGAAGACATCGATTTTCTCGAAGCCGCCGATGCGCGCGGCAGGCTGGCCGAACTGCAAGGCCGCTTGAAAACCGTGTTGCAGAGCGCCGAGCAGGGCGCGATTCTGCGCGAAGGCATGAACGTGGTGCTGGTGGGTGCGCCCAACGTGGGCAAATCCAGCCTGCTCAATGCGCTGGCGGGCGACGAAGTGGCGATTGTTACCGACATCGCCGGCACCACCCGCGACACCGTGCGCGAACAGATTACGCTCGACGGCGTGCCCGTGCACATCATCGACACCGCCGGTTTGCGCGACACCGACGATGTGGTGGAACAAATCGGCATCGAGCGCAGCCAGAGGGCCGTGCGCGAAGCCGATGTGGCGCTGATTCTGATTGATCCGGCCGAGGGCATCAACGCCAAAACCCGGGCGATTCTCGACAGCCTGCCGCCGACGCTGAAAAAAATCGAAATCCGCAACAAAATCGATTTGGCCGGCGAAGCCGCCGAGATGGTTTCAGACGGCCTCAAACTGGCCAGCGGCGCGGATACGCTGATCAAACTTTCGGCCAAAACCGGCGACGGCCTGAACCTGCTCAAACAGGCGCTGCTCAACGAAATCGGCTGGCAGGGCGAGAGCGAAGGGCTGTTTCTCGCCCGCCGCCGCCATCTGGCCGCGCTGCACGAAGCCGAAGCCGAATTGGAAAACGCCGCGCTGTGCGGCAACCACCAAATCGAGCTTTTGGCCGAACACCTGCGGCTGGCGCAGGCGGCGTGCAGCGAAATCACCGGCGAATTTACCGCCGACGATTTATTGGGGGTGATTTTTTCGAGGTTCTGTATCGGAAAATAAACGGTGTTTTCGGAAGGGTTTCAGGCCGTCTGAAATGCCCGGCCGCTGTTACTGTTTATTGATTTCAATATATAGAAAATCCGCCGCAGAAACACGGAAGCTGTCTATGAAACGGAAATGGGCTAAGCCCAAACAAGCCCTCTCTCTAACTCTCTCCCACGAGAGAGAGAACAGATTGCAGAAGTGCAGGGATTTTCAGGTGTTTTCAGACGGCCTAAGTATGCGTAGGTTGGGTTGAAAACCCAACATGATTATATTCTTGAAGGTTTTGTTGGGTCTTCGACCCAACCTACTCTTGTTCACCTGCGTCATACTCGGGCTTGACCCGAGTATCTTTTTGAGCCTTTTGCAAAAATCATTGAAGCTAAATAACGGGATTTAAACATTTCAGACGGCCTCAAGGTATTTTTGCAAAGGTCTTTTTTGTTCTTAAAAAATAACGGGTTAATGGACATTTGGGTTGGTAAAAATCGCTACAAGCATTACCATACAAGGCTTTCAGCGATTTTTTGCCAATGAATATAAAAAATGCCCGTTTTGCCACCAAAACACTCTAATCAAATACGGCCG
>JBHALY010000169.1:0-18878 GCA_041827905.1 Neisseria dentiae | reverse complement strand
TGAGACCTTTGCAAAAAAACCAATTCAACCCTGAAAAGGTTTGTGCCTCGTCATTCCCGCGTAGGCGGGAATCCAGCCTTTAAACCATTAAGTATTTTATTTCAATAGTTTACGAAAACGACTGGATTCCCGCCTACGCGGGAATGACGATGGTTGAATATTTCAGACGGCCTAAATGAATTTTGCAAAGGTCTCAAGTTATTTTAGGCTACGGCCACAGCCAAGCCCACACTTTGCGTCCTTCACTTTGCAGGATCATAAACGTGCGGCAGGCGGAGGCGGTGGACATACATTCCAAGCCCACGCCCTCGGCGGCCAGTCGGGCGGCGGTTTTCGGGTGCAGAAACACCTGTTTTTCACCTGTGCCCACCAATATCACTTCGGGCAGGCCGCCGTATTCGGAGGCCGTCTGAAAAAAATCCTCTGCCGAAAGGCCGGCGGGTTCGGCTTTGGCGGGGCTGCCGATGTGCCCGCCGGCGAGCACGACGGCCTGTGTATAAACCTGTCCGTCGATTTCGATTCTGCCCGGCGCATAAGCCGTAACCGCAGCCTGCCCTTTGGGGCGTGTTTCTTCAATCAGCATAGAGCGACTCCAATCCGTTAAAAAGATGCAGAAAAAGCCGTTTTCAGGTAGGATTACGGTCTTTTCGCCAAGCATTGGCGCTTTGCAAAATACTAACATACAACGGCTTAAGGAGACAGAATGAAGCCAGTGAATATCGGGATTCTGGGTTTGGGCACCGTGGGCAGCGGCACCGCCCGCGTGTTGCAGGATAATGCCGCAGAAATCAGCCGCCGCCTAGGGCGCGAAGTCAATATTTCGGCCGTGTGCGATTCGAGCGAAGAAAAAGCCCGCGCCGTCTGCCCCGCAGCCGCTTTTGTGAAAGACCCGTTCGAGCTGGTGCAGCGCGCCGACGTCGATGTGGTGGTGGAGCTGTTCGGCGGCACCGGCGCGGCTAAAGACGCGGTGCTCAAAGCCATCGAAAACGGCAAGCACATCGTTACCGCCAATAAAAAACTTTTGGCCGAATACGGCAACGAAATTTTTTCGCTGGCCGAGCAGAAAAACGTGATGGTGCAGTTTGAAGCGGCCGTTGCGGGCGGTATTCCGATTATCAAAGCCCTGCGCGAAGGCTTGGCGGCCAACCATATCCAATCGATTGCGGGCATCATCAACGGCACCAGTAATTTCATCCTCACCGAAATGCGCGAAAAAGGCAGCGCATTTGCCGAAGTGCTGAAAAAAGCGCAGGAATTGGGCTATGCCGAAGCCGACCCGACTTTCGATATCGAAGGCCACGATGCCGGCCATAAAATCACCATTATGAGCGCGCTGGCTTTCGGCACGCCCGTTAACTTCAACGCCTGTTATCTCGAAGGCATCAGCAAGCTCGACAGCCGCGACATCAAATACGCCGAAGAACTGGGCTACCGCGTGAAACTTTTGGGCATCACCCGCAAAACCGCCAAAGGCGTGGAATTGCGCGTGCATCCCACCCTGATTCCCGAGTGCCGCCTGTTGGCCAATGTAAACGGCGTGATGAACGCCGTGCGCGTTGATGCCGATATGGTGGGCGAAACCCTGTATTACGGTGCGGGTGCGGGCGCGCTGCCGACCGCCAGCGCGGTGGTGGCCGACATTATCGACATCTGCCGCCTGATTACCGCCGACCCCGGCAACCGCGTGCCGCATCTGGCTTTCCAACCCAGCCAGGTCAAAGCGCAGCCCATGCTGCCGATGGACGAAATCACCAGCAGCTATTACCTGCGCGTGCAGGCCAAAGACCAGCCGGGCGTGCTCGGCCAGATTGCCAACCTGCTGGCCAAAGAAAACGTTTCCATCGAAGCGCTGATTCAAAAAGGCGTGCTCGATGGCAGCCTGGCCGAAATCGTGATTCTGACCCACAGCACGGTTGAAAAGCACATCAAAACCGCCATTGCCGCCATCGAAGCGCTCGATGTGGTGTATGCGCCGGTGGTGATGATCCGCATGGAGAGCCTGCATGGCCGCAACGGATAAACCCGCAGCGCCCGAACCCACGCCGGACGAGCAGCGCCGCAAAGCCCGCGCCAAAATCCGCACCATACGCATTTGGGCGTTTGTGGTGTTGGGGCTGTTTGCCGGCTTCGGCCTGCTTTCCAACTGCGCCCTGTCGAAGCCCAAAGCCAAGCAGGCGATTGTGGATTCGTGCGTGAAAAACGTGCCTTTTTCCGACAAATGGCAGGCCGATTTGAAAGCCGCCGGCTTGGAAGGAAAGTCGGAACAGCTTATCGAAAGCTACTGCGTCTGCATGTGGGACGAGCCGTTGGAAAAACTGAGCGACAAGCAGATTCAGTCGCTCAGCAAAATCAGCCCGCAGGAACAGCTCGAACTGCTCGGCGGTGCGGAAGCCTTTGAAGCACGCGACAAACAGTGCGTGGCGGGGCTGGCGAAATAACGCGGAAACCGGAGGCTTTAACCGGCTGGAATTTGAAACCGAAGCCTTTGTAAAACCCACTCAGGCCGTCTGAAACCTTTCAGACGGCCTGAACATTTAAAAAATCATAAAACTAAATCCCGTTATTCCGCCCGTGCGGGAATAACGGGATGAGATCTTTGCAAAAAAGCTGTTTCAATCCTAAATCTATGATATTTCGTCATACCTGGGCTTGACCCGAGTATCTCTTTTTCTTCTAAAACAAAAAGATGCTCGGGTCAAGCCCGAGCATGACGCAAGTGTTTTAAGGTGCCTAAAAGAATTTTGCAAAGGTCTCGGCTTGGAACTTTTGCCGGCCATGTCGGTTTATAACGCCTCTGCGTCATGCTCGTGCTCAACCCGAGCATTGTTTGAAAAAAATATAGAGATACCCGGGTCAAGCCCGAGTATGACTGAACAGTTGCCATAGTGGGTTAACGATAATGGCACATAAGCTTTTGTGATTTTTTTTGGATTTCCAACGGGTTTGGGATGCACTACTGCGCCGTATTCATCAGCCGCACCGCTTTCAGACGGCCTTCGTGTATTTCGGCCAGGCCGATGAACGTACCGTTTTCACGGTACACGCGCAGCGGGCCGTCGTCGGGCCGGCCTTCAAACAGCGGACGTTGGCCTTTTTGCAGCATATCGGCGGCATGTTCGTTAAGCACGGTTTCGGGCAGGTGCCGGACCAGCGCGTCGCAGGGCAAAAGCAGTGCGTCGCGTTCTGCTTCGCTTAAGGCTTCGAGCGCTTCGAGGGTGTGGCTTTGGGCGATGGTGAAGCCTGCGGTTTCGGTGCGGCGCAGGGCGGTGAGGTGGGCGAAGGTGCCGGTGTGTTTGGCGATGTCTTCGCTGAGGGTGCGGATATAGGTGCCTTTGCTGCAACGCACGTCAATCACGGCGGCGGGCGGGGCGAACGAGCGGATGTTGATCGAATAGATTTCGATGTCGCGCGCTTTGCGTTCGATGGTGATGCCTTTGCGGGCGTATTCGTAGAGCGGTTTGCCTTCGTGTTTCAGCGCCGAAAACATCGGCGGCACTTGGCGGATTTTGCCCGTTAACGCACGGCAGGCCGTCTGAAAAGCGGCCGGGCTGATATTTGCGGGCGCGGTGGCGACGGTTTCGCCTTCGGCATCGCCCGTGGTGGTGGCTTCGCCGAGCTTCAGCGTGGCGGTGTAGGCTTTGTCGGCATCGAGCAGGTATTGGGCGAATTTGGCGGCTTCGCCGAAACACACGGGCAAGAGGCCGGTGGCGAGCGGATCGAGCACGCCGGTGTGCCCCGCTTTTTCGGCGCGGTAGAGGCGGCGGGCTTTTTGCAGGGCGGTGTTGCTTGACAGCCCTTGCGGTTTGTTGAGCAGCAGCACGCCGTTTACGGGGCGTTTGGGCGGTTTGTGCATACGGGGCTTCGGTGTATGTTGCGGAAAAAGGGCGGTGTTTCAGACGGCCTTGGGGCGGTTGCGGTTTCCGTTTAGTCTTCCACCGGTTTTTCCGCCGCAACCTGATCAATCAGGTGCGAGATGCTCATGCCGCGTTCCAGCGATTCGTCGTATTTGAAATGCAGCTCGGGTATGCGGAACAGCTTGATGCGTTTGCCCAATTCGCTGCGCAGATAGCCTTTGGCGTGTTCGAGCGCATCTTCGGTGATTTCGCGGGCGGCATCGTCGAGCACGGTGTAGTAAACGGTGGCGTGGCTGTAATCGCGGGTAACTTCCACATCGTTGATGGTGATGAAACCGGCGCGCGGGTCTTTCAAGCCTTTGCGCACCAGCTCGGCCAGCTCGCGCATAATCTGTTCTTTCACGCGGTCTTGGCGGGCGTAGCCCCGTTGGGGTTTTCTCATGGCCTTATCCTTTAAATCAATGATGCCGTCTGAAAAAAGTTTCAGACGGCCTGATATTCAACCGGCGCCATTATAGCTTATAGTGGATTAAATTTAAATTGAGGCAAGGCGAGCCAACGCCGTATCAGTTTAAATGTAATCCACTATGTTTCTCTTTCAGACGGCCTGAAAAAGCAGTAGTCTTAGGTTAACACTCAACAACAAAACAGGAGCTTCACCATGAATCAAACCATCAGAATCGGCCTGGCCGGTTTCGGCCTTTCCGCCAAAGTGTTCCACCTGCCGTTTTGGCGGGCGGACGGGCGGTTTGAAGTGGTGCGCGTGTTGCAGCGTTCAGGCAACTCGGCGCAGGAAGTGCTGCCCGAAGCCGAAATCGTGCGCGATTTTAGCGGCCTGCTGGCAGACGATACGGATTTAATCGTGATTACCACGCCCAACCAAACCCATTTCGAGTTTGCCAAACAAGCCATGCTGGCGGGCAAGCACGTGGTGGTGGAAAAGCCGCTGTGCGCCACCGCAGCCGAAGCGCGCGAACTGGCGGAGCTGGCCGATAAGCAGGGTGTGGTGCTGGCGGTGTATCAGAACCGCCGCTGGGATGCCGCGCCGCTAACCGCCAAACAACTGCTTTCAGACGGCCTGCTGGGCGATATTGTGGACTGCGAAATCCGTTTCGAGCGTTACGCCGAGGGGCTGAACCAGAAAGGCTGGAAAGAAACCGGCGAAGCGGGCGTGGGTTTGGTGTACGACTTAGGCTCGCATCTGGCCGATATGGCGGTGGATTTGTTCGGCCTGCCGCAGGAAATCTATGCCGACGTGCGTTACCAGCACGAGGGCGCAGTGAGCGACGATAATTTTCAAATGCTGTTTTATTACCCCGACGGTAAAAAAGTTTCGCTGACAGCAGGCAAATATATGCGCGAACCGCTGCCGTTTATGGCTTTGCACGGCAAACGCGGCTCTTATGTGAAACAGAACGCCGACAATCAGGAACCCCTGCTGGTTGCGGGCGCGGTGCCCGAGGGCGATTGGAACCGCGAGCCGGAAGAAGAGTGGGGCATTTTGCACACAAAAACCACCGAAGGAAACGTGATCCGCCAACGCTTTGAAGGCGTGCGCGGCGACTACGGCGCGTTTTACCGCAACCTTTACGATGTGCTGGTGAACGGCGCCGAATTGGCGGTAAAACCGCAGCAGGTGGCGCAGGTTTTGGATTTGCTGGAAAAGGCTTATCAGAGCGCCGAAAGCAAGGCACGGGTGAAGGTTTGAGTTTGTTTGTGTCAATGCTTGGCTTGCAGGCCGTCTGAAAGTTTCAGACGGCCTGACGTATTACCACGCCCGGGTAGGGCGCGGGTGTCAAAAAACAGGCAAACCGCAGGGTTAACGGTACACCATGCCGCCGTCGATAATCACCGACTGGCCGGTCATGTAGTCGGAATCGGGCGAGGCCAGATAATGCACCAGCGCGGCCACGTCTTGCGGCACTTGGGTGCGCCCCATCAGAATGCCGGCGGAGAATTTGGCAAAGGCTTCGCCGGGTTGCAGGCCGAGGTGTTTGCCCATTTCGGCGTCGATGCGCTCCCACATTTTGGTGCCGGCCACGCCGGGGCAGTAGCCGTTGACGGTGATTTTGTATTTGGCCAGCTCTTTGGCGGCGGCGATGGTGAGCGCGCGCACGGAAAATTTGCTGGCGCAATAAACGCCTAAAAGGTCGAACGACTCATGGCCGGCGATGCTGCATGCGTTGATGATTTTGTAAACCTTGTCGCCGCCCTGTTTCTTCATCTGCTCGGCGGCGGCCTGAATGCCGTAGAGCACGCCTTTGACGTTGATGTCGAACACGCGGTCGAAATCGGCTTCGGTTACGTTTTCGAGCGGCATCACTTCTTCGATGCCGGCGTTGTTGATAAACACATCCACGCTGCCGAAGGCGGCAACGGCGTGCTGCACGAGGGCGAACTGGTCTTCACGCTTGGCTACGTTGCCATGAAAAGCGGTAACGGGCTGGTTGCGGCTTTTGAATTCCTGCTCGGTTTGGGCGAGTTTTTCGGCGTTGATGTCGGACAAAACGATATTGAAACCGTCTTGGGCGAGGCGTTCGGCAATGCCTTTGCCGAGGCCGTCGGCCGAGCCTGTGATAACGGCGGTTTTTTGTGCCATGATGTTTCTCCTTTGATTTATTTGGCTGGTGTTGAAAGTCAGACCGGAGCCTTTGTAAAACAACCTTGAGGCCGTCTGAAAACTTAACGCGGGTCCACGGTTTCCGGTAACACACAGTTGTCATTGCCGGGCTTGACCCGGCAATCCAGAGCCTGATGTTTCTGAAATATCCGACTTTCGCCTGAGCGGCAAATGCTGGATTATCGGGTCAGGCCCGATAATGACGGAATCAAACATTTCAGACGGCCACAATAAGTTTTACAAAGGTTTCAGGCCGTCTGAAAAGGCTTTCAGCTTGCTGCATATTGCCGGTGTTTTTTCAGACGGCCTGTGTTTGCGAAAGCGCGGTGATGGGGTGTTATTCGTCGACTTCGTCGGCCGAGGGCGGCACCCATGAGGCGATAAAGGCGTCGATTTCGGCTTCGCTGGTGTCGGCGTCGGCCAAAATGCCGATCAGGGTTTTCACGGGCAGGGTTTCGCCGCCGCCGTGCAGAATGCGGCGCAGCACGCCGGCATCGGCGGCTTCGACTGCGTTGGTGAGTTTGTCGGTTTCGATGTTCAGAATCTCCATGCCCACGGTAACGGGCGTGCCCACATCGACCAGCCATTCGCTGATGGTGCCTTCTTCCATGGTTAAGCCCCATTTGGGGATGATCACGGGTTTGATATTGCTCATAATACTCTCCTTATGGTTTGGGTTGAGACCTTTGCAAAACCCCCATCTGCGGCGCATTTCTGCGTTGCGTGCTGCTCGCTCGCTTGCCTAACTCCATGTTATGTCTGCGCTCGCTGCGCTGCTACGCCTTGAACTGCATCCACATCTGGGGGGGTGCAAAGGTCTCGGGTTTGTGCTTGCGGCAGGCCGTCTGAAACCGTGTTCAGACGGCCTGTGCAGTATCGTTATGCCGTTGCGGCGGCATTCATGGTCTTACGCACGGCATCGGCGATCTGCTTGCCGCTGGGCAGGTAGATTTTTTCGAGCACGTTTGAGAACGGCACGGGAACGTGCGGCGGCGATACCATCTGGATGCCCGATTTGAGCGCGCCGAAAATCTGCTGGCACACTTGGGCGGAAATATCGGTGGCGATGTTGCAGCGCGGGCTGGCTTCGTCCACCACCACCAGGCGGCCGGTTTTTTCCACCGATTTCAGCACGGTGTCGATATCGAGCGGCGAGAGCGTGCGCAGGTCGATTACTTCCGCTTCCACGCCTTCTTTTTCGAGCGCGCGGGCGGCTTCGAGGCTGCGTGGCACCATCATGCCGTAGGTAACGATGGTGGCGTCTTTGCCTTCGCGCACGATATTGGCCTTGCCGAAGGGGATGGCATACAGCTCTTCGGGCACTTCGGATTTAGAGGCGTAAAGGCTCTTGTGTTCGCAGAAAATCACCGGGTCGTTGTCGCGGATGGCCTGCACCAGCAAGCCTTTTGCATCGTAGGCGTTGGAAGGGCACACCACTTTCAGGCCGGGCACATGGGTAAACATGGGCGTGAGCATCTGGCTGTGTTGCGCCGCCGCGCTGAAACCGCCGCCCACCATGGCGCGGATTACCACAGGCGTTTCGGCCTTGCCGCCGAACATATAGCGGAACTTGGCGGCTTGGTTGAGGATTTGGTCGAAGCACACGCCCATAAAGTCGATAAACATCAACTCGGCAACAGGGCGCAGGCCGCAGGTGGCGGCACCGATGGCGGCGCCGACGTAGGCGGCTTCGGAAAGCGGGGTGTCGATCAGGCGGTCGCCGTGTTTGGCATACAAACCCTTAGAGAGGCCGAGCACGCCGCCCCAAGCGTCGCGTTCGCCGCTGGCGCCGGCGCCGCCGACAATGTCTTCACCCATCATAATCACGGTGGGGTCGCGGCTCATCTCTTGGTCGATGGCTTCGTTAATCGCTAATTTCATGGTTAATTGGCGGGACATGATGTGTTTCTCCTATTTTGAAATTTTCACACGCTGCGTATTCGGTGCCGTGCGGCTTAATACGAAACGTAAACATCGGTGAGCAAATCTTCCGGCTCGCACGGGGGCGCGGCTTTGGCTTCCTGCACCGAGCGTTCGATCAGCGCGGCCACTTCTTGATCTACCGCGTCGAGTTCGGCATCGGTGAGCACGCCCGCCTCGGTAACGCGTTGGCGGAAAATCTTGATGCAGTCGTGGTTGGCGCGCAATTCTTCCACTTCGCCTTTGGGGCGGTAGGTTTGCGCATCGCCCTCGAAGTGGCCGTAGAAGCGGTTGGTTTTGCACTCAAGCAGGGCGGGGCCGCCGCCGTTGCGGGCGCGTCGGATCACTTCGCCTGCGGCTTCATACACGGCGAAAAAGTCGTTGCCGTCCACCACCACGCCGGGAATGCCGAAGCCTACGCCGCGGTCGGCAAAGCTGTTGGAGGCAGTGCCGTAGTCGCGCGAGGTGGATTCGGCGTAGCCGTTGTTTTCCACCACGAAAATCACCGGCAGGTTCCACACGGCCGCCAGATTCATGCTTTCCAAAACCGTGCCCTGATTGGCCGCGCCGTCGCCGCAGAACGTTACCGCCACGCCGCCGTTGCCTTTGAATTTGGCCGCCAGCGCCGCGCCGCAGGCCAGCGGTGCGCCCGCGCCGACGATGCCGTTGGCGCCCATCATGCCTTTCGACAAATCGGCGATGTGCATCGAGCCGCCTTTGCCGCGGCACACGCCGTCGCGCTTGCCGTAGATTTCTTTCATCATGCCGATTACGTCCACCCCTTTGGCAATGCAGTGGCCGTGGCCGCGGTGGGTACTGGTGATGCGGTCTTCATCGTTCAGGTGGTAGAGTACGCCGGTGCCGGTGGCTTCTTCGCCGGCATAAAGGTGCACGAAGCCGGGAATGTCGCCGCGCGCGAAGTCAACGTGCAGCCGCTCTTCGAAATCGCGTATGGTTTTCATACGGCGGTAAACGTCGAGCAGTTGGTTTTTGTCCAAAGGCAATTTGGTGCTCATGGTGTTTCTCCTTGTTCAACGGGGTTTTGTTTGAGGCCGTCTGAAAAGGCTTCAGACGGCCTAGAGCGGGATTCCCTTGTGTAAAAATATCGTGTTAAGCGGTGGTTGTTTTAATCGGGCGGCCGTTTGGCTTTAGCCCGGCAAAGCCTGAAAATATAAAAACGGTTGGAACGTCAACTTCTCTAACATTGTTTTTTCAGACGGCCTCTTCATTTTTAAAGGCCGTCTGAAAACCTCAAACCTCGTGCAGTTTTTGCGCGCACACATATTTCAAAACCGCAGGCACATCCAGCGTGTAGAACGCGTTTTCCTGCAACGAAATCAGCGCGTATTCATTGTCGCGCAGGGCGATTTCGCGTTCGCCGTCCAGCGCAATCAGGCAGTTTTGGCCGCTCACACGGTATTCTTCACCGGCCTTGAAACGGCGGAACGAAGCGATTTCAATGTCTTCCACCTTGCCGGGCGACAACACTGCCTGAATGGTGAACGTTTTGGCAGCCGGTTCGTGCGTGCCGTAGGTAGGGGCCAGTTCGATCAGCAGACCGCCCGCATCATGGCGGCCTACAGGTTGCAAAGCCGCCGCCACCGCCGACAAACCCACCGCTTCAATCGATGCCTGCGTGGAAATCACCGTGCGCAGCGTATCGGTTTGGCTGATGGCTTTGGCACCGAGTATCGCCTCGTTCAACACCGCCGCATCAATCAGCGCCACATCGTTCTGTTTTTCGAGGCCGTCTGAACCGAACGTGCGGATATGCAGGCATTTGTTGGGCCGCAGCGCGTGTTCGTCCGGCACGCGGCCGGCGGCATACAGCCCCGCCGCCCATGCGGTTACGGTTACTTCGCGCATCGGCGGGAAAGCATTGTTGGTGCCGGTGGAAATGCCCGCGATGGGGATGTCGCGGCAGCCTTTCACCACCGCACGATGGGTGCCGTCGCCGCCGAGCACCAGCAAAGCCGCCACACCTTCGCGCCGCATAATTTCCGCCGCCCGCACCGAATCTTCGGTTTTGGTGCGCACCGGCATATCCAGCCAGCGCAGGCGCGGCAGCGGGTAGCGCGACTCCTCCGCCGCTGCCGGCAACTGCCGTTCCAAATGCAGGCGCAGCCCTTCCATTTCGGGCATCAGCAACACTTCGTCCACTTTGCAGGCGGCAAGCGCCTGCAAAATCCGCAGCAGCATATTGGCACGCTCGCCCAACGTCAGCCCCGCCGCATGGGAAATCACACGGCGGATGTCGCGGGCGGATACGGGGTTGGCGATAATGCCGATTCGGACGGTCATGGCGCACTCCTTTGACAGGGTTTGCCAGATTCTTAGCAAACGGCGTGCCATAACGCTAAAATTTTATTACATAATTGAATTTAAATAGAAAATAATTATTTGGATAGTGGTGGGGTAGGGAGGTGTTACTGTAACAGTCGAGGGTGTAACAGGGTGGGGTGATACAGGTGTGACAGTTGAAACAAGGGTTTATGTTATATAAATTTTAGGGGGTAGTTCCGAATAACCGGGCTTAACTAACCCTGATTATCTGAAACTACCCCCGTTTTACAATATGGCGTTGGCTCTTTGAGATTAAAGAAAACGGCCGTTATATGAAAAAAGATTTCATTGGCTGGATGCGGCCCAGCCCGAATATTTATCGGCTGTAATCGGTTACGCCATAAGAGCCTGCAAAACCTTTTTCCTCATTTACATAAACACCGGCAATGTCCCTGCCGGTAGGGCCGTAAAATGCCCCTTGCGTGCGCGTGCCGCTGGCATGAGTGCCGGCAAAAGTGTTCCCGGTGATATTGGCCTCAAAATCAACAACAGGTAAGGGTTTTTTCTCGGCATCACTGGTAATGGTTTGGCCTACCAAGCTTTTTTTATCGAAATCAACTTCTACGGTTACGCCGTGAATGACCCATCTGGGAGGATTGTTAAGTGAGTTATAAGGCTGGTTGAGCGTGTTGTTATCAACATGATAGCCAAAGCCGCGATAGGTAGCCTGGCCGCTTTGGGGCACATTTTGAGCTTCAGTTAATGAACCTTGTGCATAAACATGCGTGTTATTGTCGGTATGGCTTTGATAAACGCCGAAACGGGCGTTTTGGAAATAATCGCCTACAGTAAATCTGGAGCCGTCAGTATCTTCAAGAAAACTGTAAGCTCCGGACTTAATGCCTGAAGGTACGATTTCAATACTTTTGCCGTTCACCACAAGAATATCGCGATTGCTGCTGGAAAGATTGATGAGATTTGCGTTATTAATCGTAGAGGCAGCGGAACCGCTGTTGAATTTATAGGCAAAACCGTTGACGTTATTTACCGGGTTGGCAGGTGTGTTTGTGTTTTGCGCATTGGAGGTTGAGCCTGAGCCATTCGTAACGGTATTGTCTGTGTTGCCGGATACTGTGGAATTGGTGTTTGTGTTGTCAGATACACTGGGATTAGTGCTTGTATTATTTGTATTTAATGCGGAAGTGCCGTTTCCATTGCCGCTGCTGCCGCATGCTGACAATCCCAATACAGCCAAAACGGCTAAAGTGGTAAATTTTAAAGTTTTCATACACACTCCTTCAAAAAAATTAATTAAGGGTTTTAGCTATATATGCTTGTTTTAAGCATTTTGCATATTATATTGAAATAAATTGGGATTGCTGATTTTGAGATGAGCGGTTTCAAGATAAAACGGGCGTTGGAAGATTGGAGGGCGGCTGTTTGGGAGATCCGCCGATGGGGAATTTTTTGCGGTGTTGAAGCCGGAGTGTTTTGATTTGGAGATGCTGTGCAGTTTGAGATTGAAAGTCTGAGACCTTTGCAAAACCCTCAGATGTGGATGCAGTTCAAGGCGTAGCAGCGCAGCGAGCGCAGACATATCACACGATAGGCAAGCGAGCGAGCAGCACACAACGCAGAAATGCGCCGCAGATGGGGGGTTTGCAAAGGTCTCAGCCTGAGTCCGGCTTACCGGAACCAAGCTTTGAGGCCGTCTGAAAATATTTTTCAGACGGCCTGATTGTTATTTAAACCGGTTGCCGGTTACAGCGGCCAGTGCAGCGCGGGATTGCTTTCAATCACGGCTTTAAACTGGTTTTGAATGCGTTTGATGGCTTCTTCGCTGTCGGCCTCGAAACGCAGCACCAGCACGGGCGTGGTGTTTGAAGCGCGCATCAGACCGAAGCCGTCGGTAAATTCCACGCGCAGGCCGTCGATGGTAATGATTTCGGTGGCACCGTCGAATTTCGCGGTTTTCGCCAACTCTTCAATCACTTGGTGGCCGTTGCTGCCTTCGGGCAGGTCGATGTTGATTTCGGGGGTGGAAATGCTTTGCGGCAGGGCGTTGAGCACGGCGGAGGGGTTGTCGGAAGCGGATAAGATTTCCAACATGCGGCAGCCCGCATAAAGGCCGTCATCGAAGCCGAACCAGCGCTCTTTAAAGAAGGTGTGGCCGCTCATTTCGCCCGCCACCAGCGCGCCGTTTTTCTTCATCGAAGATTTGATGAAGCTGTGGCCGGTTTTTTCCATAACCGGTTCGCCGCCGTGTTCGCGCACCCACGGTGCCAAGAGGCGGGTGGATTTCACGTCGAAAATCACTTTCGCGCCGGGGTTGCGGCCCAATACGTCTTGGGCGAACAGCATCAGTTGGCGGTCGGGATAGATGATGTTGCCTTCTTTGGTTACCAAACCCAAGCGGTCGCCGTCGCCGTCGAATGCCAGGCCGATTTCGGCATCGCCGTTTTTCAGCTCGTTAATCACGTCTTGCAGGTTTTTCGGTTTGGCGGGGTCGGGGTGGTGGTTGGGGAAGTTGCCGTCCACATCGCAGAAGAGTTCGGTTACTTCGCAGCCGAGCGCGCGGTAGAGCGTGCCTGCGAATGCGCCGGCCACGCCGTTGCCTGCGTCGGCAACGATTTTCATCGGGCGTTTGAGTTTGATGTGGCCGACGATGGTTTCGAGGTATTGCGGGAAAATGTCTTTCCCGCTCACGCTGCCTGCCGCCGCGCCGCTGACGAAGCGGTCGTTTTCGATGGCGGCGAGCAGTTCCTGAATGGCGTCGCCCGCCAGCGTGTCGCCGCCGAGCATCATTTTGAAGCCGTTGTAGTCGGGCGGGTTGTGGCTGCCGGTAATCATCACGCCGCTGCCGCCGCATTCCTGAATGGCGGCGAAATAGAGCATGGGCGTGGCCACCATGCCGACGTTGAGTATGTCGATACCGCTTTCGGTGAAGCCGCGCGAGATGTTTTCCATCAGCTCGGGGCCGCTGAGGCGGCCGTCGCGGCCGAGGGCGATTTTTTTGATGCCTTGTGCGGCGGCTCTGGCGGCGATGGCCTTGCCGATTAGGTAGGCGGCTTCGTTGGTGAGGGTTTTGCCGACGATGCCGCGGATATCGTAGGCTTTGAAGATGTCGCGGGCGATGGTTGCCATGATTTTTCCTTTGTTGAGTTTGATAGCGGGAAAAATTATTTTTGCCACAAGGCAGCAAGCCGCAGACAGTACGGTAGCCGTGGCAGAAATAAAGTTTTTTCGCTTATATTAAGCAGAAGCTTGGCCGATTGTAGCACAGCGAACAAAGGCCGTCTGAACGCATTTGGGTTTTGCTGCGTTTGTTTTCAGACGGCCTTTGATATAGCTTAAGTTATCCGGCGGGATTCGGGCAGCTATTTGATTGCATAATCCAGCACGAAGCGCGCGTTTTCGTCTTGCGCGAGCAGTGCGGTGAGGGCGGGCAGGGTTTCCTGCAACTGCTGCGCCAACAGGTAGGGCGGGTTGATAACGAACATGCCGCTGCCGTGCATACCGAAGCCGTCGGCGCGCGGCGCGTGCACATAAAGCTCGGCCTGCAAATGGTTTTCAGGCGAAAGTTTGTGCAGCTGCTGCGGCAGTTTACGGCTCTCTTCGCGGCTCAGGCAGGGATACCACACCAAATAGCAGCCTGATTCGAAACGTTTTTGCGCTTCTTTTAAAGTGTGCGCCACGCGTGCGTAATCCTGTTTTTCTTCGTAGGGCGGGTCGATAAGCACCACGGCGCGGCGGGTAGGGGGCGGCAGCAGGGAAATCAAACCCTGATAGCCGTCGGCCTGCATGATTTGGCCGCGCCTGCCCAAACGGGCTTCCTGCATATTGTGCTGCAAATGCAGGAAATCGGTCGGATGCAGC
The DNA here is from genome assembly GCA_041827905.1 of Neisseria dentiae. Taxonomy (GTDB): domain Bacteria; phylum Pseudomonadota; class Gammaproteobacteria; order Burkholderiales; family Neisseriaceae; genus Neisseria; species Neisseria dentiae_B. The sequence continues at coordinate 4,325 of JBHALY010000169.1, read as the reverse complement.
TCAAACAGGCGTAATTTGTCGGCAGGGCGGGTTAACGCCTGCGCCAGCCACGGCGAGCCGCAATAAAGGCCGGGCTGCGGCAGAATGCTTTTCAGACGGCCTGCAAACGTTTGCAGCGGCTCGGGCAGTTGCTGCGCCTGCTGCAAACGCCCGATGCCTTGTTTGTATTCGCCCACTTTCTGCGCCTCGCTGCCGCCCAAGTCGTACAAACCCGCGCCGCTGTGGGTGTCGATATACCAATAGGGTTTGTCTTTGCGGTTGAAATATTCGAGCGTGAGGTAGAGCACGAAGTGTTTGAGCATATCGGCATGGTTGCCGGCGTGGAAAGCGTGGCGGTAGCTGAGCATGAAAAGGCCGTCTGAAAAGGTGGGAAAACGCGATTTTAAATGAAGCGGCCGCCAAGGGGTAGGCTCGGCGCGCGCCGTGCGTTTGAGTAGGCGCAGGGGCAAATCTGCGGTAAGATACGCAGGATTTTTTATTCAGTTTTTCAGACGGCCTGATGTTTCGTTTCGAGGCCGTCTGAAACCGTTTAACCTATTGCAGAAACCACTATGAAAACCGCAGAACTCCGCCAAAAATTCTTAAAATTCTTTGAAAGCAAAGGCCACCAGATTGTGCCTTCCTCTTCGCTGGTGCCCCACGACGACCCGACGCTTCTGTTCACCAACGCCGGCATGAACCAATTTAAAGACGTATTCCTCGGCTTCGACAAACGCCCCTACAACCGCGCCACCACCGCGCAAAAATGCGTGCGCGCCGGCGGCAAGCACAACGACCTTGAAAACGTCGGCTACACCGCCCGCCACCACACCTTCTTTGAAATGATGGGCAACTTCTCGTTCGGCGACTATTTCAAGCACGACGCCATCAAATTCGCCTGGGAATTCCTCACCAGCCCCGAATGGCTGAACCTGCCCAAAGAAAAACTGTTGGCCACCGTTTACGCCGAAGACGACGAAGCCTACAACATCTGGCTCAACGAAATCGGCCTGCCCGCCGAAAAAATCATCCGCATCGGCGACAACAAAGGCGGCCGCTACGCCTCCGACAACTTCTGGCAGATGGGCGACACCGGCCCCTGCGGCCCCTGCACAGAGATTTTCTACGATCACGGCGAGCATATCTGGGGCGGCCCACCCGGAAGTGCCGAAGAAGACGGCGACCGCTTTATCGAAATCTGGAACAACGTATTCATGCAGTTCAACCGCGACGAAGCGGGCAATATGAACCCGCTGCCCAAACCCTCGGTGGATACCGGCATGGGCTTGGAGCGCATGGCCGCCGTGTTGCAGCATGTGAACAGCAACTACGAAATCGATTTGTTTGAAAACCTGCTCAAAGCCGCCGCCCGCGAAACCGGCGTGGCCTTCAGCATGGATATTCCCAGCCTGAAAGTGATTGCCGACCACATCCGCGCCTGCTCCTTCCTGATAGCCGACGGCGTGATGCCTGGCAACGAAGGCCGCGGCTATGTGTTGCGCCGCATCATCCGCCGCGCCGTGCGCCACGGCTACAAACTCGGCCAGAAAAACGCCTTCTTCTACAAACTGGTGCCCGATTTGGTGAAGGAAATGGGCGATGCCTATCCCGAGCTGAAAGAAAAACAGGCGCAGATTACCGAAGCCCTGAAAAACGAAGAAACCCGTTTTGGGCAAACTTTGGAAACTGGCCTGAAATTATTTGAAGATGAGCTTTCTAAAGTTCAATTTAATGCACTATGCAAACATGTTTCAGAAAATATCTATAGTAATGAAACAATGTCTGTAACTTCAGCATTAAATACCAATGGTACTTGGGAGCTTTTATTTAGTCCTAAATCATCAAAAATCACTCCAATTAAATTTAATTATGAAAATTGGAAGAATGCCGAGCAATATTTAACAGAAAATAAAGGTCAGATTACCGTTGATAAAAATATTTTAGTAGATGGTATGAAAGGTGCCGCTATTAGTGCTGGCATTACACTCTTCATTAATGCCTTTTTTGATAAGAATATTCCTTTAGGAACTGCTGCTGTAACAGGAGGGGCGTTAAAAGCAGGTGCTGGCTATGTAGAAAAAAATCAGTTGGAATTAGAAAAAAATAATTTCATTAAAGGATTAGAATTATTAATTCCACAATTGGTTGAGCGGGGCAATACACAAAAAATTACTTTAGCTGGTGAAGTAATTTTCAAACTCTACGACACCTATGGTTTCCCCTACGATCTTACGGCAGATATGGCACGCGAGTTGAGTATTGAACTTGACGAAGACGGTTTCAACCGCGAAATGGAAGCCCAGCGCGCCCGCGCCCGCGCCGCGCAAAACTTCAAAGCCGATACCCAACTGGCCTACGAAGGACAGGATACCGAATTCACCGGCTACACCGAACGCCAAACCGAAGCCAAAATCCTCGCCCTCTATAAAGGCAGCGAGCCGGTGGAAGAGTTGGCCGAAGGCGACAGCGGCGCCGTGGTGCTCGACCGCACCCCGTTCTACGCCGAAAGCGGCGGCCAAATCGGCGACGTCGGCTATATTTCCGCCGGCGGCAACCGCTTCGAAGTGCGCGACACGCAAAAAATCAAAGCCGCCGTACACGGCCAGTTCGGCATCGTGGTTTCAGGCCGTCTGAAAGTGGGCGACAGCATCACCGCCGAAATCGACAATGATGTCCGCAACGCCAATATGCGCAACCACAGCGCCACCCACCTGATGCACCAAGCCCTGCGCGACGTGCTCGGCAGCCACGTCGAACAAAAAGGCTCGCTGGTAACCGCCGAAGTTACCCGCTTCGACATTTCCCACCCGCAGGCCGTGAGCGCCGAAGAAATCGCCGAAGTCGAGCGCCGTGTGAATGCCGCCATTCTCGCCAACGTCGAAGTGAAAGCCGCGCTGATGAGCATGGAAGACGCACAAAAAACCGGCGCCATGATGCTGTTTGGCGAAAAATACGGCGACGAAGTGCGCGTCTTGAAAATGGGCGACTTCTCCACCGAATTGTGCGGCGGCACCCACGTTTCCCGCACCGGCGACATCGGCCTCTTCAAAATCATCAGCGAAGGCGGCATCGCCGCAGGCGTGCGCCGAGTCGAAGCGATCACCGGCCTGAACGCTTTGAAATGGGCGCAAAACCAAGAGCGTTTGGTGCGCGACATCATCGGCGAAGTGAAAGCGCAAACCGAAAAAGACGTGTTGGCCAAAATCCAAGCCCACGCCGCACAAAGCAAAGCATTGGAAAAAGAATTGGCCAAAGCCAAAGCCGAGCTGGCCGTACACGCCGGCGCCAAACTGCTGGATAACGCAAAAGATTTAGGCGCGGCCAAACTGGTGGTGGCCCAAATCGATGCCGAAGCAGGCGCCCTGCGCGACATCGTTACCGACCTTACCGGCAAGTCCGACAACGCCGTGATCCTGCTGGCAGCGGTAAACGACGGCAAAGCGTCTCTGTGCGCGGGTGTGTCCAAGCCGTTGACGGCCAAAGTGAAAGCAGGCGATTTGGTGAAATTCGTCGCCGAACAAATCGGCGGCAAAGGCGGCGGCCGGCCGGATTTGGCACAGGCCGGCGGAACCGAAGTAGATAAACTACCTGAAGCGCTGGATAGCGTGGCAGATTGGGTCGGCGGCAAGCTGGCTTGATTGGGTGATTAAAATAGGCCGTCTGAAACTTTTCAGACGGCCTATTTAGAATTTAACCTTGAATTGTCAAACCAAGTGCAACGTTTTTTTGAAGTAAACTTCATAAGGTGTTTTCCAACCTAAACATTTACGCGGTCGTAAATTCAGTTTATTGACCACCTGTTGAATATCAACTTCGCTCCACTGATTGATGTCTTGTTGCTTCGGGAAATATTCACGAAGTAACCCATTTGTGTTTTCATTCGTTCCCCGTGTCCACGGTTGATGTGGCTCGGGGAAGTAAAATTCTACGCCCAGTGCTTCTGTTACCAAACGATGTTGGGCAAATTCTTTACCACGGTCTGGCGTAATTGACCGCAATATATGTGAATCCAGCAATTCAATCATGGCTTTTTGGACTGCTTCGGCTTTTTTGGCAGGAATTTTCTTCACCAACTCAAAACGACTTTTGCGTTCCGTCAGCGTCAGCAAACAAGCTCCACCCGCTTTACCCAGTACGGTATCGGCTTCCCAATGTCCAAAGCGACTGCGATTTTGCGCCGAAATGGGACGGTCGTTCAAATGGTTGGATATCTGAATTTTGCCACGTTTTTCATGATGATTTTTTGTATGCCGTGTTTTGCCTTTGTGGCGCAGTTTGCGACTGGCTTTGCGTTCGCCTATATCAAACAACCCTGAATAAATACCACGATAAATGGTTGAATAACT
>JBHALY010000168.1:0-5240 GCA_041827905.1 Neisseria dentiae | reverse complement strand
GTTTCTAGTGCCGTTACGTTTAATGCTTCGGGAGGTGCAAAAAGGGCATTTTTTGTGTTCAAAACCTTTGAATCCTTGAAATCCTTTCAGGATAAGGCTTTCAAGGATTTTTAGCACCCATTTTGTCCCTTACGCCTAAAAAACAGTAAAAATCAGGTTATCGGTATTTTAAATTTTTCCAATCCACCCAATAGCCCTCCAAACTCTGTATATACCGTTTCATATCAAGACCTAACGGGGAGAACCATTAAAAAATTAGCCCAATGTGGAAATAATGATAACTACGGCTTGCAGTACGGAACTTATCATAATGAACAAGGACAGTTGATTTTTTTCTTAATTAATTTTCCTGCCAGATTATTATGTATGGAAACGCTGGAGGGAGAAATCAAACAATTCAATTGGCCTTTTAACAGTAAAATTAACGTTACAGACGCATTCAAAAATAATTTTTTAGTTTTTCAGCCCGTAGAAACCAAGGAAAATACCGTTGAAGCTGTTTTAATTGACCGCAACACGCTCGCTCCCAGAAAACTATTTACATATTCCAAGCCTGATATATTTTGGTTGGGCAGTAAGCTTAACAATTTTTCCAATTCGACGGCATTCGAGGGTTGTGACAAACAAAATTATTTAGCTGTCAACTTACAGGGCGGTGCAGATTACCCTTTTTCGCGGGTACTTATTTTTAAAGAAAACGGTGAAATTGTTTTTGACATGAAGAGCAATAGGGTAATAGGAATATATACTTTCCAATCATCTCATTCCATTGTTTTAGTTGGCCACGACGGCATTAGAATTTTAAAAGATAAACGGTGTTAGCTTACTTACATTTTCAGACAGGCCCATGCCTGTCTGAAACCCATTATTCCATCTCGTTTAAGGTTTTCAGACAAGTATCCCCTATCCCTCGGCACTTAAACAAACCGCCCCTTTTCGCTGTATACCTTATCTTTTCGCCTTCTACGTCAGCAAAGCTCCTAAAACCTTCGGCGACCAGCCGGGGCTGCGCACCAACGCCCTGAGCTACACTTTCGGCTATCATTACGATCAAGCCCGAAGATTAACCGCCCTCACCAACGAAAACGACGCCCGCTACCGCTTTGCCTACGACGTGCTCGACCGCCTACCACTACAACCAAAGCCCAAGGGAAAACTGAGACCTTTGCAAGCCGTTTAGGCTGTCTGAAATATCCAACCGCCGTCATACGACGACTTGATGCAAAGGTCTCAAACTTACAGATTTTCAAGCCGTTGCTTCCGCATCTTCGGCCAGGCCGAAAATCTGCCTCAGGACGGTTTTGTAAAATGCAAATGCTTCGCGCGCGCCTTCTACGGCTTCGTTTTGGGCGTCGGCATCCAACCCCAGATTGTTTAAATGTTGGCGGAATTCGCGCCAGTGTTTGGCGCGGCCGTCGGGGTGGGCGTCGAGGTGGCGGGCGCCGAAGTTTTCGTTAAAACCCAGTTTGTCTTTGGCGTCTTTAAACAGGAAGGCGGCGCCGAGGTTGGAGCCTTCGGCGCAATAGAGCCAGCCTACGGCTTTGTTGCCCTGCGGCTCGGGCAGCTTGCCGCTGAAGGTGTATTCGTTTTGGTTGAGGTCGTTTAAATCCTGCACCACGGCGTTATAGCGCGCCATTTGCGCCAAATCGGGAATGGCTTGGTTGAGCGCGGGGTTTTTGTAGATGTCGTCGACGATTTTGTGAAACACGGATTGCAGGTTTAAAAAGCGGATGTAGTTTGCCCGGCTGTCGAAGGGTTTGACCGACATTACTAAGTTGTCCACGCTGTCGTGGGTGGCGCGGGTGTCGGCTTTCAGGCGTTCGGCGAATGTGGGTTGGGTAGTCATGATTTTTTCCTTTGCTGGTTTGTTGCTTTCAGACGGCCTGATTCGTCATGCGGCCGTCTGAAAAGTATTTAGAATTTGTATTCCAGTGATACGGCATAGTTGCGGCCGGGGGCATAGAAGCGTTGCAGCCCCAGCCCTTCGCTGTCTACGGTGTTGGTGGTGCTGTGGGTGTTGATGCCGCGCAGCGCGTCCCAAGTGTGGTATTGGCGGTTGAAAAGGTTATATGCGCCTGCGCGCAGGGTCAGCTTTTTGGTGGGGCGGTAGAAGCCGTAGAGGTCGAAAACGTAAGCCGAATCGTTGAGATACGGCGCGGTGGCGGTTTCTTTATACAGCTCGGTGCGGTCGCATACTTCGCGGCCGTACCAATAATCATAGGTATAGGCCACGCAGCGGCTGTTGATTTCTTCCACTTTGGCATCGCGCGGTTTTTTCGCGCCCAAGTAGCTCAGGCGGGAAAACACGCCCCATTTGCCGCCGGGCTGTTCGTAATCGAGTCCGATAACGGCTTTGAGCGGCTGGATAGACAGCAGGCTGCTGTCGGTCGAGAGTTTGCCGCGGCTGTAACCGAGCGCGCCGAACAGCTTCCAGCCCTCGCGCACCGGCAACACGGTGTCGAGGTTCAGACGGCCTTTGAATTCCAGCCCTGAAATGCGGGCTTTGTCGATATTGACGGTTTGGTTCATCGGCGTTTGATAGGTGCGCCCGTAGCGGGTTTGTTCGATCAGATTGGTTTGTTCCGACAGAAAGTCGCGGTAGCGCGAATGGTAAACGCCCAAATCAAACGTGCCTTTGCTGCCGTTGCCTTGCAGCGAAAGGCTGTGGCTGACGCTGCGTTCGGGTTTCAAATCGGGGTTGGATTTCCAAGTGCCGTAGGGGTTGACGAAGGTGAAATACATTTCCGAAGCGGTGGGCACGCGGTAGCCGCTGCTGATTTGGTAGCCGGCCTTCCACGCGGGGGCAAACTGCATATCCACGCCGGCAAAGCCGCTCCAGATATTGAAGGTTTTGCCTGCCGGTTTGCCCTCGGCGGCGCAGGCGGTGCTGCACGGGGCGTTTAATGCCTGCGGGCTGACTTTTTCGCGGTCGTAACGCACGCCGAAATTGCCGGAAAATACGTCGTTCCATTTGATGCGGTCTCTCAGCGACAGGCCGAATTGGGTGGTGTGCATCGGGTGCTGGATGGTGTAGGTTTCGGAAAATTCGTAGGAGCGGCCGATGCCTCTGCGGTCGGTGTTGATGTTTTCAAAATCGCGGCGGGCAAGGTGGGCTTTCAGGCTTAAGCTGTGTTCGCCCCATGCTTGGAACGGTTGGAAATCAGTGCGCAAACTCAACCGTTGGTAGCGCGTTTTCATGCGGCGGTCGAACACTTCGTCCAGCTCTTTTTCATCCGTTTCGGTCATCGTGGCCCAGTCGTAGGCCATTGAGCCTTTGTAGTTAACCGCCGCCAAATCGGTTTTTTGGAAATCGTAATCCGCCCGCAGCATGGAGAGCCATTTGGAATCGGGCGCGTATTCGTAAAAGGCATTGGTGTTGATGCGCTTGTGGCGGTCGTCGGCCTCGCGCCAGTTGGATGCAAGCAGGTTATATGAGCGCTCGTCGGTGTAGTTTTTGCCGTTTTGGCCGTTAACCGATGCGCCGATGCGGTGTTCGGGCGTTATCTGCCAAGCCAGTTTGCCCAAATAACTGTGGTGGCGGTGTTCCGCCAGATCGGGATGCTGGCTGCTGCTGCCGGTATAAATACTGCCCTCACCGTTGCTTTTCAGCTCATGGCCGTAACGCTGCGAATACAGCGCCACCGCTTGCAGCGTTTCGCCGTTGAAGCCGAAACCGGCGGTGTTGGCCCATTCGCGGTTTTTGCTGGCGTAGCCGCTGCGCAGCAGGGTGCCGAAACGGTTTTCAGGGTGCACGATGTCGGCGGCTTCCAGCGTGCGGTAGTTAACGCTGCCGCCCAATGCGCCGCTGCCCGATTCGAACGAATCCGCGCCTTTCACCAAATCGATATTGCGCACCAGCTCGGTGTCTATACTCAGGCGCGACGGGTTGAAGTTGCCGTAGCGGGAATAGAGGGTGTTTTCTTCCGAATCGGGCAGGTTTACGCCGTCGATGCTGATGCCCACGCGGTTACCCTCCACGCCGCGCATGGCGAAACCTTTCAGGTGGCGGCCGTTATCGGCAATGCCCACATCGGTGGAATAGCGCACCAAATCGCGGGTGTCGCGTATCATCTGCGTGTCGATGTCGGCACGGCCGACCTGCTCGGCAGAAACTTTGCCGCGCTTGCCCTTCACCACCACTTTTTCCAGCTCAACGCCGTCGGCAGGTGGGTTGGGGGTGTCGGCATAAGCCGGAATGTTGAAAATAGCGGCCACGAAAACGGCAACAGGCAATAAACGGGTGTTTGCCATCATGTTCTCCCAATATATTTTGACGGTTTCCGCTGTGCGGTTTTATGGATAATTTAGCTAATAAAAACCATTATCAAATATTTTGTAAATGATAGCGTATGGTTGATTATTTTGCAAATGGGTTATTACATCAGACTACAAAACCGTGGGCCGGCGGCAGGACGGGATCTTTGTAACTTAAGGCCGTCTGAAATGTTTAAATCCCATTATTAGCTTCGCAAGGTTTGAATACGGATGCCGAATATGGCACCACAAAAATACCCGGGCTTAACCCCGGGTATCGCGCGTTTGGTCTGCTTACCTCAACATTTCGCTTCGGCGTTCTTGCGGGCGTAATACCACCAGTTCAACACCAAACATATCACATAAAAAACGACGAAGCCGATTAGGGCGGCGTTGACGCTGCCGGTTAAATCTATCGATGTACCGTAGCTTTTGGGGATGAAAAAGCCGCCGTAGGCCGCGAAGGCGGCGGTAAAGCCGATGACCGCCGCGCCTTCTTTGGTGGCGTTCAGGCGCGCCTGCTCTTCGCTCACCAAGCCCTGTTTGGCGAATTGCTGGTGCATATTGAGAAAAATTACCGGCACCTGCATAAAGGTGGAGCCGTTGCCCAGGCCGGTGAGGGCGAAGAGGGCGATAAAGCAGGCGAAAAAGCCCCAGAAATTGCCGCCTTCGCCGTTGGCGGGCAGAAAGGAAATCACGCCGATAACGGCGGCAATCATGCCGGCGAACACGATTTGGGTAATCAGCGCGCCGCTTTTGATTTTGTCGGACAACCAGCCGCCGAGCGGGCGTGCCAGCGCGCCCACCAGCGGGCCTAAAAAGGCGTATTTGACGGGGTCGATGCCGGGAAACTGGCTTTTGGTGAGCAGCGGGAAACCGGCGGCGAAACCGATAAACGAGCCGAAGGTGCCCAGATAGAGTATGCACATAATCCAGTTGTGTTTGCGGCTGAAAATCACCGCCTGTTCTTTAAAGCTGGCTTTGGC
>JBHALY010000167.1:0-3297 GCA_041827905.1 Neisseria dentiae | reverse complement strand
CCCGAAGGCTTCGGCTGCGCCAAAATCGTGGTGTTCTGCAACGCGGTGGAAGACAACCCCTTTATGGCGGGCGCCTTCCACGGCTCGGGCGAGGCCGATGCGGTGATTAATGTGGGCGTGTCCGGCCCCGGCGTGGTAAAGGCCGCGCTGGAAAATTCCGATGCGCGCACCTTAACCGAAGTGGCCGAAGTGGTGAAAAAAACCGCCTTCAAAATCACGCGGGTGGGCGAGTTAATCGGCCACGAAGCCGCCAAACGCCTGAACATTCCGTTCGGCATTCTCGATTTGTCGCTTGCGCCCACGCCTGCCGTCGGCGATTCGGTGGCGCGCATCCTTGAGCAAATGGGTTTGAGCGTGTGCGGCACCCACGGCACCACCGCCGCGCTGGCATTGCTGAACGATGCCGTGAAAAAAGGCGGCATGATGGCTTCGAGCGCGGTGGGTGGTTTGAGCGGCGCGTTTATTCCCGTGTCGGAAGACGAAGGCATGATTGCCGCCGCCGAATCCGGCATCCTCACGCTCGACAAACTTGAAGCCATGACCGCCGTCTGCTCGGTGGGCTTGGATATGGTGGCCGTGCCCGGCACCACGTCGGCAGCCACTATATCCGGCATCATCGCCGACGAGGCGGCCATCGGCATGATCAACAGCAAAACCACCGCCGTGCGCATCATTCCCGTGTCCGGCAAAGACGTGGGCGACAGCGTAGAGTTCGGCGGCCTGCTGGGCTATGCGCCGATTATGCCGGTGAAAGAAGGCTCGTGCGAAGTGTTTGTGAAGCGCGGCGGGCGTATTCCCGCACCGGTGCAGTCGATGAAAAATTAACTGCCGCGCCGGCGTTCTGCCGCTTGTTCCTCCAATCTTTTTGATAAAGTTGCGAGAAACGGTATTTGAAAGTTATTGAGGCCGTCTGAAATATTTCAGACGGCCTCGGTTTATTTTTAACTTTTAATGTTATATTATAACAAAACTTTTTAAACCCTCATTTCCAACCAAGCGAGAAAACCATGAAAAAAACAGCCTTGTTTACCTTAGCCGCTTTGCTTTGCTCAACCGCCGCCCACGCCCACCGCGTTTGGGTGGAAAGCGCCCACACACACGGCGGCGAAATCCTCAAAGCCGAGCTTGGCTACGGCGAGTTTCCCGATATGGAGCCGATCGCCAAAGACCGCCTACACATCTTCCGCAAACCCATGCAGCTTGTTACCGAAAAGGGCAAAGAAGATTTGGTGCAGAAAGGGCAGCATAACTATCAATACCAAAGCAAAAAGCCTGTGAAAGAAGGCAGCTATCTGGTTACCGCCGAATACCAGCCCACTTTCTGGTCGAAAAACAAAGCCGGCTGGAAGCAGGCCAGCATCAAAGAAATGCCCGATGCCGAGTATTGCGAGCAAACCCGTATGTACGGCAAAAACATCGTTAACGTCGGCCATGAAAGCGCCGACACCAAAGTCATCACCCGCCCGGTGGGCCAGGGTTTGGAAATCGTGCCGCTCGACAACCCCGCCAACGTGCATGTGGGCGAACGTTTCAAAGTGCGCGTGCTGTTTAACGGCGAGCCGCTGCCCGGTGCCGTTGTTACCGCCACTTTCGACGGCTTCGACACCAGCGACCGCAGCAAAAACCACAAAGTGGAAGCGCAGGCGTTTTACGATAAAACCGGTGATGACGGCAGCGTAGAAATCATCCCGCTGCGTCAAGGCTTCTGGAAGGCCAATGTCGAGCACAAAGTCGATTTCCCCGACCAAAAAACCTGCCAGAAACAGGCCAGCTACACCACGCTCACGTTCCAAATCGGCCATCAGGCACATTAAAACGGCGTGATTGCCGGCCCAACCCGTTTTCAGACGGCCTCTGTTTTAGGGCGTGTCGTCAGAAGGCTTGTGAAGTGGTTTTTCGAGGAAAAATCCGCAGCTGCAAGGCAAAAAGCACAGCAAGATTGAATATCTTGCGCGCATTTTTAACGCCGCAGCTGCGGGTTTTAACCGAAAATACCGCCGCAACGCTTTCTGACGACACGCCCTAATAAACACTTGGAGGCCGTCTGAAATCATTTATAATGCGCCCATATTGATTTGCATAAATGTTAATAGATGAATAATAAAGAAAACCGCTTTGTTCCGCCCGATTTCAGCAACCACAGTCCGCTCACTTGGTATCAGGCCGCCTCGGAGCAGCCCGCGTTTATCCGCGACGCCGCCCAAGCCAAAGCCATCGAATATCTCGACCGGCTGTGGACCGAATTAATGATGTTCAAACGCAAGCGCAACCGTTTTCTGGGCCGCAGCCTGCGTTCGCCGCAACTGCCCAAAGGGCTGTATTTTTACGGCGGGGTAGGGCGCGGCAAGAGTTTTCTGATGGACGTGTTTTACGGCTGCCTGCCTTACCGCCGCAAACGCCGCGTACACTTCCACGCCTTCATGGCCGAAGTGCACCAGCGCATGAAAGCCCTGAAAAGCGAAGCCAACCCGCTCAAAGCAGTGGCGGCGGAAATCGCCAAAGAAACCCGCGTGCTGTGTTTCGACGAATTCCACGTCAGCGATATTGCCGACGCCATGATTTTGGGCCGTTTGCTGGAAAACCTGTTTGAAGGCGGCGTGGTGCTGGTGGCCACTTCAAACTACGCGCCTTCGGAACTCTACCCGCAAGGGCAGAACCGCAGCAGCTTTCTGCCCACCATCGCACTGATCGAAAGCAAGCTCACGGTGTTGAATGTGGACGGCGGCGAAGACTACCGCCTGCGCACCCTGAAACCCGCCGAGGTGTTTTATGTGCCCGACAGCGAAGAAAACGAAGGCAAACTCGCCTCGCTGTTTGCCCAAGTGGCGCACGGAAAAGCCAAAAATCCCCGCCCGATTACCATACACGGGCGCGAACTGATGTGTAACGCGCACGACGACAAAGCCATCTGGTTCGACTTCCGCGCCCTGTGCTTCGGCCCCCGCTCGCAGGCCGACTACCTTTATCTGGCCGAACGCTACGAAATGGTGTTTGTGTCGGGCATCGAAAAACTGAGCGAAGCCGAAAAGGCAGAAGCCCGCCGCCTCACCTGGCTGATAGACGTGTTATACGACTTCCGCGTTAAATTTTGCGCCACCAGCAAAGTTCCCGCCGAAGAAATCTATGTGGAAGGCGACTTCGCCCACGAATTCGTGCGCACCGTCAGCCGTATGGTGGAAATGCAGTCGGAAGAATATCTGGCGCTGCCCCATTTAACGCTCGGCAAAAAAAATGCCGATATTTAACAAAATATTGGCAGAGTTTGATAAAATACGCGCCCCGATTTTTGTTATCAAT
>JBHALY010000166.1:0-6343 GCA_041827905.1 Neisseria dentiae | reverse complement strand
TAAATCAGGTAAAATAGCGGTGCCATCGGGAGATTTGCCGCCTTCGCAGCAACGGCGGCATAGATGGCAACAAATGGTTTTTTCAGACGGCCTGAGATGTTTGTAAGTTATTGAGGCCGTCTGAAATGTTTATTCTCCGTCATACTCAGGCTTGACCCGAGTATCCCACCTTGTTTGAAAAATTATTGAAAAACAAGATACTCGGGTCAAGCCCGAGTATGACGGGAATGAGTATGGCGGGAATAAGCATTCAAGCCGTCTGAAAACACCGTATGCCAAGCGCACAAACACCGTTCATGTATCCTCAACAATAAACAAACCGCATGGAAAACACGTTTATCCCCAGCTCGTTGGAAGAGCTGGTCGGCAGAAATTCGCGCATCCTGCTGTTGCAGGGGCCGATCGGGCCGTTTTTCAAAACCTTCTCGCAATGGCTTACCGAGCGCCATCACAAAACCGTTTTTAAATTGAATTTTAACTACGGCGACGAAACGTTTTACCCGCTGCATATCCCGAACACCTTTGCCTACCGTGACACTTATCAGGCTTTTCCCGCCTTTTTGGCGGCATTCGTGCAGGAAAACCTTATCGATGCCATAGTGTGCTTCGGTGATTCCCGCCCCTACCATATCGCAGCCAAACAGGTGGCCGAAGATTACGGCCTGAATTTTTGGGCGTTTGAAGAAGGTTATTTCCGCCCGTTTTACATCACGCTGGAGCAAAACGGCGTGAATGCTTTTTCAACCCTGCCGCGCGATGCCGAGTTTTTTCAGACGGCCTTTCCGAAACTGCGCCGACAGGAATACCTCGAACCGCCCACCGTGCCCGGCGGCTTTCTGCCTATGGCCAAATGCGCGGTGCGTTACTACACCGCAGCCAACCACCACCGCAGCCGCTATCCCCACTATATCCACCACCGCATCAACAGCCTCACGCACTATATCGGCGCTTGGGCGCGCTCCGGCATCAAGCGTGCCGCTTATATGCTGCAAGACCGCAAGTTCGGCCGCGAAGTGGAAAGCGGCCGTTACGGCAGGTTTTATATTCTGCCGCTGCAAGTGTTTAACGACAGCCAAGTGCGCGTGCACAGCGATTTTTCGTCGGTGCAGAATTTTTTATTGCATGTGCTCACGTCGTTTGCCGCCCACGCGCCCGACAACACCAACTTGATCGTGAAACACCACCCGATGGACAGGGGCTTCACCGATTACCGCAAAGATATCAACCGCTTTCTCCAACAACACCCCAAGCTCAAAGGGCGCGTTTTTTATGTGCACGACGCACCGCTGCCCGTTTTCCTGCGCTACGGTGCCGGCATGGTTACGCTCAACAGCACCAGCGGCCTTTCCGCGCTGATCCACGGTATGCCGGTTAAAATCATCGGCCGCGCCAGCTACGATATTCCCGGCATCACCTTCCAAGGCAGCCTGGCCGAATTTTGGAAACACCCCACGCCGCCAGACGAAGATTTGTTCCACGCCTACCGTATGTATCACATCAATGCCACCCAGATTAACGGCAGCTTTTACAGCGAAGTGCGCTTTCCCGAAATCGGTGGCGGAACACCGGCGCCATAAGCTGTTTCTTCTTTACAAAACACCGACAAGCACCGCACAATCCGCCATCGATGCGTTTAGGCCGTCTGAAACGCCCAAGCGCCGTTTGGATATTTCAGACGGCCTAAACCCGCCGCTTTCAAAACACCACAGGCTGCTGCTTTAACCTTATCCTTTTGTAATATATGGCTTCCACTTCCTCCGCACCACACGACCGGCTCGGCTCGGGCTGGATGATTATCGCCGCCGTCGGTTTCACCCTGATGAATTTCTGGGTGAAAGCCGCTGCGCAAACTTTCGGTTTCGGCGCAGGCGAACTGGTTTTCTGGCGCATGGGCTTTGCCGCGCTGTTTCTCGGCATCACCGCCAAAATGCAGGGCAAAACCTTTGCCACGCCGCATTGGCGTGCGCACTTAAACCGCAGCGTTTCCGGCACGCTGGGCATGTTTTGCATTTTCTATGCCGTGATGCACCTGCCGCTGGCAACCGGCGTAACGCTGGGCTACACCTCTTCGATTTTCTTGGCGGTGTTATCGTTTGTGGTGTTAAAAGAACGGATATCGGCCTACACGCTGGCGGTGTTGCTACTGGGCTTCGGCGGCGTGGTGCTGCTGCTCAACCCCTCTTTCCGAAGCGGGCAGGAACTAGCTGCTTTAGTGGGTTTGTGCGGCGGCCTACTCGCCGGCTGGGCCTATTTGAAGGTGCGCGAACTTTCGCTCTTGGGCGAGCCGGGTTGGCGGGTGGTGTTTTACCTTTCGCTGGTGGGCATGGCTCTGTCGGCAGTATGGGCAAGCCTCACCGGCTGGCATCCGCTCACCGCCGCCACCCTGCCCTACCTGCTCGGCATCGGCGCGTCGGCACTGGTGGCACAACTGTGCCTAACCCGTGCTTATAAGGTCGGCAACAAGTTTACTGTGGCCTCGCTTTCGTATTTAACGGTGGTGTTTTCGTCGCTGGCCGGCGTTTGGTTTTTGGGCGACAAAATCAGTTGGCAGGAAGCGCTGGGAATGGGTATTATTGTGGCAAGCGGTATTTTAAGCAGCATGAAGCCGTCGTGGTGGCGGCGCAAATCCCAATAACACTAAGGAGTGTCATCATGATTTCCATCAGAGAGCAGGCCTACGGTTTGAATGTGGCGCTGTATAACGAATTTACGCTAGAAGATTTCTACGAGTTCGAACGCGCCGCTTTGGAATGCACGCAGAAAGTCCACCGCCCCGATATGCTGCTCGATTTGACCATGCTGAAAGATTTCACCATCGATATGGCGGTGGAACAGCTCAAGTTCATGCGCAAACACGAAAACGATTTCGGCCGCATCGCCATCGTGGTTGACGATGTTTGGATCAAACTCGGCACCCGCCTCTCCAGCCTGATCACCCAGCAGCACCCGAAATATTTCGATGATGCCGCATCCGCACAGGCTTGGTTGCAGGAAGCGCAACCGGCATAACCCACCTTCAAAAACAACAGGCCGTCTGAAACACCGGATTATGGTTTCAGACGGCCTTTTTATAGCAAAACTACTTGCTTAGTAACCCCGCTCCGTCATACTCGGGCTTGACCCGAGTATCTTGAGTTTCAAGACTGAGATACTCGGGCCAAGCCCGAGTATGACGTGCGTACTTTTTCTTAAACTGCTTTACCATAATGCCCTGCAAGATAGGCCGGAACTTTTACCGTTACGAAACATCAGTAACTGTTAGGCAGGCCATTATGGCCGTCAAAAACAAAGGAAAAAGTATGGATAAAACTTACCCGCACATTCAGGTTGCGTATGACCCGCAACACAAAGCCGCCTGGGTGGCGATGGCGGCGCAACCCGTGCCGTGCTTCACGCAAACGCTGCTGCACAGCCTGCTGGCGTATTTCGGCGACGTGCGTGCCGAAATCGATGCAGGCGGCCGCGAATACCGCTATATCGTCGGCACTTCCGGCGTGCCGGGCGTGTATAACCTCGGCGGCGATTTACGGCTGTTCGCACAGGCGATCGTGCGCCGCGACCGCGACACCCTGATGGCCTATGCCGCCGACTGCATCAAAGTATTATACGAAGTGATGACCCATCTTAGCCGCGAGCTGACCACCATCAATCTGATTGAAGGCGACGCGCTGGGCGGCGGTTTCGAGGGCGCGCTGGCAGGCAATGTGCTAATAGCCGAAAAAGGTGTGCGTATGGGGCTGCCTGAAGTGCTGTTCAACCTTTTTCCCGGCATGGGGGCTTATTCCATGCTGTCGCGCAAAGCGGGCGGCAGCGTAGCCGAAAAAATGATGATGGGCGGCGAAATCTATACTGCCGAGCAACTTTACGAAATGGGCGTGGTGGACATTCTGGCCGAAAAAGGCGAAGGGCGGCAGGAAGTGCTGCGCTATATCGAACGTGCTGAAAAATCACCCAACAGCTACCGCGCCATGCGAAAAGTAAAAGACTACTGCAACCCCGTTTCCTACCAGGAGCTGTTAGACATCACCACCATCTGGGTCGATGCCGCACTCAACCTGACCGAGCGCGATTTGCAGGTTATGTCGCACCTGCTGCACAAACAGGGCAATAAATTCGCCGGATAATGCACCGCTTGAAACCTATACAGAGGCCGTCTGAAAACCGAAATATTTTCAGACGGCCTTTAAACGGCTTCCGCATCCCAAAAAATATCTAGTTAACTAACCCAAAAAAAAGCAAATTAGACAAAAAGTCTTAAAAACTTATAAAAATATCCGGACAAAAACAAATTTTTCATAATTTATTGCCGTTTTGTCTGATTTCTGTATAATCACCGCCATATCCACCCCTACCGAAACAAAATTAGACAAAGGCATCCCATGCAATTGGACATCGACCGTTTAATCGCCTATTTCGGCGGCGTAAACGCGCTGGCCGAAGCCCTGAAAGCGCACGACCCCGAAAATGCGGCGAGCACGGCGGCCATCTACAAATGGCGCACCCGCGGTTCGCTGCCGCTGGCACAACTGCAAAAACTTACCGCCCTGGCCGAAGCACAAGGCCGCCCTTTGGATTTGAACGCCTTTTTACAGCAACAAACCTCGTTGGAGAAACAAACCATGCCACAAAACAACCGCGTTATCATTTTCGACACCACCCTGCGCGACGGCGAACAGTCGCCCGGTGCCGCCATGACCAAAGAAGAAAAAATCCGCATCGCCCGCCAATTGGAAAAGCTGGGCGTCGATGTAATCGAAGCCGGTTTCGCCGCCGCCAGCCCCGGTGATTTCGAAGCCGTGAACGAAATCGCCAAAACGCTGACCCGCGCCACCGTCTGCACGCTGGCGCGCGCGGTTGAAAACGATATCCGCAAAGCAGGCGAGGCAATCGCCCCTGCAACCAACCGCCGCATCCACACCTTTATCGCCACCAGCCCCATCCACATGGAGCACAAGCTGAAAATGAAGCCGGCCAAAGTGGTGGAAGCCGCCGTTAAGGCCGTGAAAATCGCCAAAGAATATACCGACGACGTCGAATTTTCGTGTGAAGACGCGCTGCGTTCCGAAATCGACTTTCTCGCCGAAATCTGCGGCGCCGTAATCGAAGCGGGCGCCACCACCATCAATATTCCCGATACCGTAGGCTATTCGATTCCCCACAAAACCGAAGAATTCTTCCGCGAGCTGATTGCCAAAACCCCCGGCAGCGGCAAAGTGGTGTGGTCGGCACACTGCCACAACGATTTGGGGCTGGCCGTCGCCAACTCGCTAGCCGCATTGAAAGGCGGCGCGCGCCAAGTGGAATGTACCGTTAACGGCTTGGGCGAACGGGCAGGCAACGCATCCATCGAAGAAATCGTGATGGCGCTGAAAACCCGTAACGACGTTTTCGGCTTGGAAACCGGCATCGACACCACCCAAATCGTGCCCTCTTCCAAACTCGTGTCCACCGTAACCGGCTATCCCGTGCAGCCCAACAAAGCCATCGTCGGCGCCAACGCCTTCGCACACGAATCAGGCATCCACCAAGACGGCGTACTCAAACACCGCGAAACCTACGAAATCATGTCGGCCGAATCGGTGGGCTGGGCCGCCAACCGCCTGAGCTTGGGCAAACTTTCCGGCCGCAACGCCTTTAAAACCAAACTTGCCGATTTGGGCATCGAGCTGGGCAGCGAAGAAGCCTTGAACGCCGCATTCGCCCGCTTCAAAGAGCTGGCCGACAAAAAACGCGAAATTTTCGACGAAGACCTGCACGCGCTGGTTTCCGACGAAATGCACAGCCTCGCCCAAGATGCCTATAAATTTGTTTCGCAGCGCATCACCACCGAAACCGGCGAAGAGCCGCGCGCGCAAATCGTATTCAGCGTGAAAGGCGAAGAAAAACAGGCCGAAGCCACCGGATCAGGCCCCGTTGACGCCATTTTCAAAGCCATCGAAAGCGTGGTGAACAGCGGCGCCACCCTGCAAATTTATTCGGTGAACGCCGTAACCGAAGGCACCGAAAGCCAGGGCGAAACCTCCGTGCGCCTCGCACGCGGCAACCGTGTGGTGAACGGCCAGGGTGCCGACACCGATGTGTTGGTCGCCACCGCCAAAGCCTATCTTTCGGCCTTAAGCAAACTGGAATTCAGCGCCGAAAAAGTGAAAGCACAAGGCGATATCTGAATGTGAAGCCGCATTGAAAACAGGCCGTCTGAAACATGAACTGTCCCCCAATACTTGGACAAGTTAAGAGTCTTTCTCAAACAGCCTTTTCAAGCTGGGTTCTGTAGTCGACAGGACTCAGCTTTTTTAAGTTTAAACTAATCCGTTCATGATTGTAGTAATGTATGTAATCATCT
>JBHALY010000165.1:0-18144 GCA_041827905.1 Neisseria dentiae | reverse complement strand
GAGAGTTTCTTCGGCACGCTGAAAACGGAGAGCTTCTATCAGGAAGGTGCGCTGTCGGTGGCGGAGCTGACAGAGGTCATAGATGATTACATACATTACTACAATCATGAACGGATTAGTTTAAACTTAAAAAAGCTGAGCCCTGTCGGCTACAGAACCCAGCTTGAAAAGGCTGTTTGAGAAAGACTCTTAACTTGTCCAAGTATTGGGGGACAGTTCAAGTTTCAGACGGCCTGCCGTAATGTGCCGTTAATGCTTGAATAAATATCCCTTTTATTACCCAACGCTTATATCACACACATTCTATGCCGTTTACGGCCATACTGATACGCGTACCGGCCTCCCCCGCCGCAATACGCTCGATATCGCGCAAAGCACCGATTACCGCGGTTTTGCCGGTTGAACGGGCAAAATTGACCGCCGCCTGAACTTTCGGCCCCATCGAGCCTGTGGCAAAATCGATTTTTTCGATTTCATCGGGGTTTGCCGCCTGCACAAGGCGCTGTTTTTCCGTGCCCCAGTCAAGATAAACACCATCAATGTCGGTGGCGATAACCAACATATCGGCTTCTACCGAAGCGGCCAGCAAAGCTGTGGCCAAGTCTTTGTCGATCACGGCCTCGGCACCGCACAATCTTCCCGACTCATCGTAATAGGTGGGAATCCCGCCGCCGCCCGCACAAATCAATATATAGTTGTGCTCGATAAGGGTTTTCAACGGCTTAAGCCCGAAAATACGCGTGGGCAGCGGGCTGGGAACAACGCGGCGGTATTTATCATTGTCTTGGGCCATCGTCCAGCCTTTTTCGGCGGCGACGGCATCGGCCTCTTCTTTGCTGTAGACGGGGCCGACGGGCTTGCTCGGCTTTTGGAAGGCAGGGTCTTTGGGATCCACTTCGGTTTGGGTTAATACGGTGGTCAGCGAAGCCTCTTTGGGCACGAAATTGACCAGCTCCTGCTGGATCATATAGCCGATCATGCCGACCGATTCCGCACCCAAAACATCAAGCGGATACATGGGCACATCTTTATAGGCATTGCTCTGCAAAGCCATCAGGCCGACTTGCGGCCCGTTGCCGTGGGTAATGATAAGTTGGTTGCCCGGATAGATTTTGGCGATTTGTTCGCAGGCGGTTCGCACGTTGGCGCGCTGGTTGGCGGAAGTTAACGGCTCTCCGCGTTTGAGCAGGGCATTGCCGCCCAATGCAATAACGATTCTCATGGTTAATCCTTTGCATAAAATATTTCAGACGGCCTTTCTCTTGTTCTTTCATGCGCCCAAAGGCCGTCTGAACAGGTTAAAGCTGTTTGAGCAGGCGCGCCGGTTTGCCTTGTGCGCCGCCGGCGATGCCGCCTTCCAGCGTATAGATTTCCCGCCCGCGCAAAAAGGTGTGGGTGATGCGGCAGCCGATTTCCCAACCTTCATAGGCGCTGATTTTGTTTTTATACAAGAGTTTGTCGGCAGTAACCGTGTAAGACTGATTGGGGTCTAAAATCACAATATCACCGTCTTTGCCCAAACTGAGCGCGCCTTTGTCTATCAAACCGAAACGGTTGGCGGGCCGGGTAGCCAATGCGTTCATCAGCGTAACGGGGCTGATGTTGCGCTGCTTCACAGCCGCATCAAACATGGCATCCACGCTGTTTTGGCAACCGCTGATGCCGCCCCAGGCTTTAAACGCGTTCGGATCGGCTTTCAAATCGGGCGTGCACGGCGAATGGTCGGAGCCGATGATGTCGAGCACACCTGCTTCCAGCAATTGCCACATTTTCTGCTGGTGCGCCCTGTCGCGTATCGGCGGCGAGCATTTGGCCTTGGTGCCGATGGCATCCAAATCTTCGGTGGCCAGCAATAAATAATGCGGGCAGCTTTCAAAGCTGGCATCCACCCCGCGCGCCTGCGCTTCCAACACGGCTTCGACGGCTTCGTGGCAGCTGCAATGGGCAATATGCACGCGGCAGCCGGTTTGTTCGGCAAAATAGAGCACGCGGCGGACAGCTTCGACTTCGGTGAAAATCGGCCTGCTGGCCACATAATCCGACACCAGCGTTTTGCCTTCTGCTTTGGCTTTTCTGCCCAATTCGTCGGTGATTGCGGCATTTTCACAGTGCACCACCAGCAAATCTCCGGTTTCGGCCAGAATCTGCATACCGATATAGAGTTCGTAGTCGTTCACATCTTTAAAATCACCGGGCTTGTTGGAACCGCATGTAGCAACGAATGCTTTGAATGCCGCCACGCCGGCCTGCGACAGGGCTTTCAGATCATTGAGGTTGTGCGGCACCAGCCCGCCGAAAAACACATAGTCCACATAATTCTGATCTTTTGCGGCTTGGCGTTTGATTTCCAAGCTTGCCAAATCTATGGTGGCCGGCAGGGTATTGAGCGGCATTTCCACATAGGAAGTCGTGCCGCCCGCCGCCATCGCCTGTGTGCCGGTGGCGTAGCCTTCCCATTCGGTCCGGCCCGGCTCGGAAATATGCATGTGCACATCGACCATACCGGGCAACACATAACAGTGGCGGGCATCGACGGTTTTTGCGGCGCTGCCCTCAAGCCTGGGCGCAATGGCGGCGATTTTTCCGTCTTTCACCGCGATATCGCCGTGCAGCATTTGCTCCGGCAAAACCAACAAGCCGTTTTTAATCAATAAATCATACATTTCGATCTCCTTTTTTTCAGACGGCCCGATATTGCTTCAAGGCCGTCTGAAAACTCGATTGTCGGGTCAAAAACCTACATCGCACCAATACCGGCAGACTGCATGAAATAGAGTGCAACGCTGGCAAGCAGGCCGAGTATCAGCATCAGCGGGGCATAGAAGCGCAGCCATTTGCCGTATTCCACCTTGGCAATCACCAGAGTGGCCACAAAGAAACCTGAAGTGGGGAAGAAAATATCGGTAAGCTGCCCGCCCCATGCGTTGGCCGACACCACCGCCTGTTGCGAAATATCAAGCAAACTGGCCAAGGGCGAAATAATCGGCATAGTCAGCACGGTTAATGCGGTGGCCCCGGGAATCAGAAAGTTAAACAGCGACTGCTCCCAGAAAATCGCAATAGCGGTAAGCTCAGGCGGCACCGAACGCATCATGCTTTCAAGCCAAAACACCAAAGTATCGGTAATCACGCCTTTATCCATCACCACGGCAATGGCCGAGGCCACACCGCACAACAGCGCCGCCACCATCATATCGCGCATACCTGCATTCACATCATCGCAAATCTGCTGTGCCGACTTGCCGGCAACGGCGGCTGCGGCGATGCCGATAAAGAGAAACAACCCGCCGATGGCCTCGAAGCCCAAGTTGTTTTTCAAAATCATAGCAATAGCAATCGGAAACAGCACCATACAGGTAATACCGGCATATTTCTGCCTTGCGCTGAACACCATTTCGCCTTTTTCGGCCTCTTCTTCCGCTATCGCGGCGCGGATGGCGCGGTCGCTTTCATAAGTGAGGCTCGACTCGGGGTTGCGCTTCACTTTAACGGCATAACGCATCACATACAGAATGGCAATCAGCACCACGCATACCAACACCACCGCACGGAAAGCCGAGCCGGAGAAAATCGGCAATTGGGCGATTTGCTGCCCCACCCCGACAGAGCCGGGAATGGTCAGGCCGAAAGTGAAGCCCATGCACGGTCCCAAGAGCGCCACCGCCGTTGCAGTCATGCCGTCATACCCCAAGCGGTAAAACAGTGGCAGCAACACCGGCAGATAAGCCAACGACAGCTCAGGCACGCCGATAAACGCAGCCAAACCGGCAAAAATAGTGATCAAAATCGGAATCACCAGAATATCTTTGTTGCCCACGGCACGGCTCAGTTTCTGCACACCCATATCAATCAGGCCGGCGCGTTTGATCAAACCCATGCAGCCGCCCACCATAAATGTGAGAAACACGATGCCTGCCGCCCGCTTCAAACCGTCGGGAATGGCCGTTACCAAATCCATAAACCCCACAGGCTGCTGTTCGATTTGGTGATAGGTTCCCGCCACCACCAAGTTTTGCACACCGTGGGAAGTTTCAATGGTCTGCCGTTCATACTCGCCCGCCGGAACAATATAGGTCAGCGCGGCAACCACTAAAATAAACACCGCCAATACGATATAAATATCGGGCATTTTGAAAGATTTTTTCGGTTTTTGCGTATCCATCACACAACTCCTCCAATCTTATAGAAAAGGCAGCACGCTTCTCGGGCTGCCCCGATCCGGTGTTTGGGTATCCGGTTTTCAGACGGCCTTCCGCCGGCATTCAGGCCGTCTGAAAAGCCTTTAATCCACGCCCACAACCGCGCTCAAGAGTGCCATCCGCACCGCCACCGAGAAACCGATTGCGCGGAAATACAACTGGTGTTCGGTGTTGTCGATGCTGAAATCAAATTCACCCGGGTTGCGCGGCAAAGAATGGTGCACGCCGACTACCTTGCCGCTTTTCGCTTTGATACGCTGCAACATATCGAGCGAAATATAATAATTCATCATTTTCTTCATGAAGTCTTCGCGGTTGGGGTCGTCTTTTTTCACCGAACAGCCCGGCAGATAAATCAAATCCACCGCATTTTCCGCATAAAGCTCTTCGTTTTGCTTTTCGGTTAAGTCGAAATGCTCCTCGAAATGCGCCCCCATCGCTTTGAGTTTGTTGCGCACCACTTCGGGGGTACGCAGCTCGCTGGTGCCGGTGTAGATAATCTTGGCGCCCATCGAAGCCAGCGCCAGCGCAAACGATTGGCCGGAACGCGCGCGCGAAAGATCAGGGGTGGCAATGGCCACCGTGGTATTGCTCAAATCGCCGAACGCGCGCCAGCAGGTGTAGCAGTCGAGCAAACCCTGCGTCGGGTGGGTAACGTGGCCGTAGCCGCCCGAAATCACCGGCGAAACGTAGCCGCCCAACTCGTCTAATGCGCCCAAGGCTTCTTTATCGTCGGGGTGGCGCATCACAATCACATCGGCGTATTCCGACGTTACCCTCAGCGTATCGTAAAGGCTTTCGTTTTTCGCCACGGCGGCATTGTGCTGCGGATCGGATTCAGTAATCACGCCGCCGCCCAAACGCAGCATGGCGTCTTCATGGCTGCAACGGGTACGGGTGGAAGGTTGGAAAAACAGGGTATAGAGCACCTTACCCTTCAGCAGGTTAAGCCCCGTGCGCAAAAACGGCTCCATCATTTCGGCCGCTTCAAACAGCGACAGAATTTCTTCGCGTTTGAAATCATCTAAAAACGTGATGTTTTTACCACGCATATTGGTTGCGGCAAGAGCCTCCCGAATATCCAGGGTTTTGAAATCTTTATTTAAAGCCATGATAAACGCTCCTTTAGGTTGGCGGCCGTCTGAAAGTTTTTACAGACGGCCTTGCTGTCTGTTTCAAATTTCCACATCGCGGTGGCAGTCTTTTGAGTAGATATAGGTAAACGGGCCGCGTCCGGCGGCGTAAGATGCCTGCTTGCAATAAGGGCCGAACCAGATAAAGTCCTCCTCTTTGATCAGATACCAATTTTCATCAAGCAGATAACAGCCCTGTCCTTCATAAACATAAGCGCCGTGCTCCTGCACATGGGTTTCGATGATGTTGTGGCTGGCACCCGGGTCGAAACTCAAAATGTGCATGTTCATATCGAAATTCTGCTCGACCGGCAGCAGGTCTTTGATGTGCACATTGGCCATGCCGTCGTAGTCGGCCCATTCCATCTCATGCACATTGCCGAAAACCGTATAAGGCTTCAGCCCTGCCGGGTGTTCGATGTAGCGCTGTTTGTAGAGCAAAATGCGGCCCGCCTGATGATTGATGTTTTCAAAACCGATGCCTGCGCCGGGCGGCGCGTAGGCATAACCGCCCTGCTTCAGCGCACGGCTTTCGCCGCCAACCGTTACCTTCAGCTCGGCCTCGCCGTCGAGCAGGTAAATAAAGGCCTCTTCATGCGGCTTGGCGCCGTAGGCCAGTGTGGTTTTCGCATTTGCCCCCAATTGGCCGATTAACTGGACGAAACTCGCACCTATTTTCGGCGTGGCCAAAATTGTCGTCTGGCAGTCTTCGATTCCCGGAATCACATTGATTACCCGACCCTGCGGTGTAATCACCGCATAATTTCCGTATTTGACTACCGAACGGTTTTGTAAAATATCTTGTGGATAACCCGGCATTTTCGTTCTCCTGACTCATAACAAACGGCAATCACATGATTGTTGCCAACAATATAGCCCCCTGCTTCCCCGCAAGCTTCAGTTTGCCGTGACAAACCACTGTCTTTACGCGCCAAACCCAATCAAACCAAATAAAGCCGAGACCTTTGCAAAATTAAAAAATCATCACAAAAGTTTATTCCCCGTCATTCCCGCACACGCAAAAAGGCCGTCTGAAAACAGACGCACCGCCATGCGGATGCCTGTTTTCAGACGGCCTTTTAAGGCAGCCTTATCTCAAGATATTGATTAAACTACACCAGCCCCAAACCAACCAGTTCCTGCTGCAAACGTTCGGCCTGCCAGCCGCCGCTCACCGCCAGCGTCAGCAAAACGGCGGCGGTTTCCAAATTGGCTTTGCCGCCGTTCACCACGCCCGCTTGGCGCAGCGCGCTGCCCTGCGCATATACGGCGGCGGCGTTGCCCTGCTGCACTTGGCTGATGTTGAGCAGCAGGCCGCCTTTGGCGGTGAACTGCCGCACGGCTTCGATAAAACCGGCATCTGCGGGCGCATTGCCGTGGCCGTAGCTTTGCAGCACCACGGCATCTGCGCCGCTGCCGCTAAGGCCGTCGGCAAAGGCTTGTGCGGCAAAACCGGGGATCAGGGTGGTGCAAACCACTTTGGCCTGCGCGCTCAACGGGCGCACCTGCAAAGTCTGCGCCGTTTTTTCAGACGGCCTGATGCGCACGTTATGCCAATTTTGTTCGGGCGACCATTCCGCCAGCACGCCGAAATGCGGGTTGCCAAAACCCGCCGCGCTCTCGGTGCTGATTTTGCTGCTGCCCACGGCGGGGAACAGTTTGCCGTTAAAAGCAATCACGGTTTCGCGCAAATCCAGCTCGAAAGCGGCCACGGCGGTGGCGAGGTTCAGCGGCGCATCGCTGTTTTCGGCATCGTAAGGCCATTGCGAACCGGTCAGCACCACGGGTTTGTCCAAACCCTGCAAAGCGAGTGCAAACAGGTTGGCCGCATAGGCCAGCGTGTCGGTGCCGTGCAGCACCAGCACGCCGTCGTATTGCGGGATTTTTTCCGCCGCAAGTTGCAGCCAGCCCTGCCAATCGTCAAGCGTAACCGCCGACGAGTCGATCAACGGATCGCATAAGTGCCAGTCGAAACGGAAGCGGTCGGCAAACGGCACCAACGCTTTGCCCGCCAGCGCGGTATCGGGGCGCAGGCCTTGTTCGCTTTGGCTCATGCCGATGGTGCCACCGGTGTAGAGCACGAAAATGGATTTTAAATTCTGCATTTGTTTTCCTGTTTGTCCGGTGCCGGAACGGCCGGCCATAGTCGGCTGAAAATTTTGGCCGGCAAACGTTCCCCAGACCGGTTGTTTTTTTCAAAATTTTGCATCGAAACGGTGCAGGCCGTCTGAAAAAGCATTTCTGCGTTTCAGACGGCCTGAATAAAAGAGCACGCCACGCTTGCTTATTCGGCCTCATTTATCCATGCCTGTTGCACGGCTTCGAGGATTTTTTCGCCGCTACGCGCAGGGTCGTCGTCGAAATCGGGCAGGTTGAGAATCAACTCGCGCAATTGGGTGAAACGTATGGTTTTCGGGTCGATGTCAGGGTGGTTGTCGTAAAGTTCTTCGGCGATGCGTTGGGTGTCGGTCCATTTCATATTGCTTGTTCCTTTTTATCGTTAACCTGCGGCGGCCGTCTGAAAACGGCACTAGGCTGTATTTTATACACACCTGCAACCGTTTGCCTGATTTTTTAGCCCGGATAAAGTTACCTGCCTCACCGTTTCCACAACCGCAGCCAATTCTTACACAAACCTTACCCAATCTATGCGTCCGCACTCTAGACGGCAGCACACTTTCGTTTTAGTATAAATGCACAACACCATGATAAATAATAAAAAGATAAATAATAAAAACACTGGCGCCGAGAGGAAGTTTTGCAAACCGAGGAGAAACCCGATGCTGGCCAAACAAGTCCGCCATATCAATGATGTGCTCAATTATGTGTACGGCACCGAACCGCTGCGGCTTTCGGGTGTCGACACCTGTATCGCCGAATCGTGGCGCCGCTGCGTGCACCGCCACGGGTTAAACCCCGAAGAAATGAAAGAAGCGCTGATTCTGCCCGACAGCCGTTTGCGCGAGCATCAGGAAGCCATTGGCGATTTTACCGACATCGCCCGTTACGGCCTGCAAGCGCTGTGGAAACAAATCCGCGATATGGGTTATGTGGTGCTGGTGGCCGACGCCGACGGCGTGGTGGTCGATTCGCTGAGCAGCGACAGCGGCCGCTTGGCCTGGAAGCAGGCCGGCCTGTATTTGGGCGCACTCTGGCACGAACGGCAAAACGGCACCAGCGCGGTGGGCATGGTATTGGAAACCGGCGAACCTGCCGTGGTGCACCGCAACGACCATTTCGATGCCACCCATATCGGTTTGAGCTGCACCGCAGCGCCCGTGTTCGACTCTCAAAACCGCCTGCGCGCCGTGCTGGATGTGTCGGCACTCACCCCCGTGGCCGCCAAGCAGAGCCAATATTGGGTGTTGCAGTTGGTGAAACACTTCGCCGCACTGATTGAAACCGCTGCCTTTATCCGCAACCACAAGCAGGATTGGCTGATACGCCTCGGCCATGCCGCCGAGTTTCTCGACGTTACCCCCGAATACCTGCTGGCAGTGAACGACGAAGGCAATATCACCGGCGCCAACCACGCCTTCCACCAATGGTTTGCCCGCCACGCCGGCAAATCCGGACAAACATTAATCGGCAACGGTTTCGAGCGGCTGTTCGGCCAAAGCCTGCCCGAACTGTGCGGCATTCAAAACCGGCGCCCCACCCTCTGCTTCGACGGACTCACCCTGTTTGTGGGCATCACCCCGCCGCCGCGCAAACCTGCCGCTCCATCCCGCAACAGCACGCCCCTGCCGCCCGAATTGGCCAAACTGTGCAGCCCCGACAGCCGTTTCAACCAAACCCTGCAACGTGTGGCCGGCTTGGCCGACACCCAAGTGCCGGTGCTGATCAACGGCGAAACCGGTTCCGGCAAAGAGCTGCTCGCACGCGCCATCCATCTTTCCGGCAACCGTGCCGACAAGCCCTTTATCGCCGTCAATTGCGCCGCCATCCCCGAAAACCTGATCGAAAGCGAACTTTACGGCTACGCGCCCGGCAGCTTTTCCGGCGCCGACCGTAAAGGCAAAACCGGCCTGATTCAGGCTGCCGACGGCGGCACGCTGTTTCTCGACGAAATCGGCGATATGCCGCTTTACCTGCAATCCCGCCTGCTGCGGGTGTTGTCGGAACGCGAAGTGATGCCCGTAGGCTCGATTCGTGCGGTAAAAGTCGATATCCGCATCATCGCCGCCACCCACCACGATTTGCAGGCAAACATCGCCGCCGGAAAATTCCGCGAAGACCTCTATTACCGCCTCAACGGCCTCAATGTGGTGCTGCCCGGCCTGCGCGAGCGCGACGATTTCGACTACGCCCTGCAAACGGTGTTGCGGCACGTTGCCCGCAATAACGGCCTGACGCCCAAACCGGTGTCGGCCGAAGCCATGAACGTTATGCGCAGCCACCGCTGGCCGGGCAATATCCGCCAACTGGCCAACGCCTTGGAAGTGGCCCTGCACAGCGCCAAAGGCGCGCAGATTCAGCCCGAAGACCTGCCCGATTATCTCTATGCGCAGAACAGGCCGTCTGAAAGCCCGTCTGCCTTAACCGAACAAACGCAAAACAGCAAAACCATACTGCAAAACCCCGCATCGCTGCAAAACGCCTTGCTAGCCGCCGGCGGCTGCGTGTCGCGTCTCGCCCGCGATTTAGGCGTGAGCAGGATGACTGTTTACCGCTATTTGAAAAAATACGGTGCGGCAGAGTAAAAGAGACCTTTCAAAACCCCCGGATGTGGATACAGTTCAAGGCGTAGCAGTTCAAGGCGTAGCAGCGCAGCGAGCGCAGACATAAGATGGAGTTAGGCAAGCGGGCGGGCAGCGCACAACGCAGAAATGCGCCGCAGATGGGGGTTTGCAAAGGTCTCTAAAAGGCATAACGCAACGGGTATGGGCTTTGCAAAACCAAAGGCCGTCTGAAAAATATATTTTCAGACGGCCTTTCGGCAATCGTTTTACTCAAATTACTCTATGCTGGTGCCCACGCGGCCGATGTCGCCGAAGTTCATCCAGATAAAGAACGCTTTGCCCACAATCAGCTTGTCGCTCACAAAACCCCAATAACGGGAATCTTCGCTGTTGTCGCGGTTGTCGCCCATCATGAAATAATGGCCTTCAGGCACGGTGCAGCGGAACCACGAGCCGTCTTCGGCGTATTCGCAGCTTTGACGGTGCGGGAAATCGGGGCGCACGCCCTGCGGCAGAAAGCTGGGCTGGCCGGCGATTTTCAACACTTCGAAATGATGTGTGCCGATGGTTTCCTTAAAGGCTTGGGCCTCGATGGTAATCGTGCCGTATTGCGGCGTGTTTTCCTGATAGCTCTGAATGCCGGTCGAGCGGTCTTCGACGGTTTGGCCGTTGATGCTCAACACCTTGTCTTTATATTCGATCACGTCGCCGGGCAGGCCGACGGCACGTTTGATGTAGTTGATTTTGGTGTCCTCGGGGTAGTTGAACACCACCACGTCGCCGCGCTCCACTTGGCCGGTGGGAACCAGCACGTTATTGATAATCGGCGTGCGGATGCCGTAGGAAAATTTATTAACCAGAATAAAATCACCCACTACAAGGCCGGGGCGCATGGAACTGGAAGGAATTTGGAACGGTTCGGCCACAAAAGTGCGCAGCACGAACACCACCAGAATAATCGGGAAAAACCCGCTCATATAATCGGTGAAGTGGTTGCTGTCGCCGGCCGGATTTTTTTTCAGACGGCCTTTGTGGATAAACCACACGATGCCGGTAAACAGCACGAAAACCAACAGCACGGCGGTGAAGCTCATGAATGCCGACAAAACGCCGAACACGCCCACCATCATCAGCAGGTAGCCCCATTGCAGGCCGCCGCTCCACTCGCCGCTCTCTTCGCGCGATTTGCTGCTTTTCACATACAAAACCAAGCCGACAACCAAAGCAGCCAGCGCGCCCCAAACCAAAGTATTGCTCATTATTTGTCCCCAACTTGCAGAATCGCCAGAAACGCGCTCTGCGGAATTTCCACATTGCCCACCTGTTTCATGCGGCGCTTACCGGCCTTTTGTTTTTCCAAGAGTTTTTTCTTACGGGTAATGTCGCCGCCGTAGCATTTCGCCAGCACGTTTTTGCGTAGTGCCTTCACGGTTTCGCGGGCGATAATCTGGCTGCCGATGGCGGCCTGAACGGCAATATCGAACATTTGGCGCGGAATCAGCTCGCGCATTTTTGCCGCCAACTCGCGGCCGCGGAACACGGCATTGGCGCGGTGCACGATCAGGCTTAAGGCGTCGACTTTTTCGCCGTTGACCATAATGTCGAGTTTGATTAAATCCGCGGCCTGAAATTCTTTAAACTCATAATCCAGCGAAGCATAGCCGCGCGAGGTGGATTTGAGTTTGTCGAAAAAGTCCATCACCACTTCGTTCATGGGCAAATCGTAGGTGAGCATCACCTGGCGGCCCATATACTGCATATTCTTCTGCACGCCGCGCTTTTGGTTGCACAGAGTTATCACCGCACCCACATATTCCTGCGGCACCAGAATGGTGGCGGTGATAATCGGCTCGAAAATGGTGTCGATGCTGCCCACATCGGGCAGTTTCGACGGGTTTTCCACTTCGATTTTTTCGCCGTTTTTCAGCAGCACCTCATACACCACCGTCGGCGCGGTGGTGATTAAGTCCATATCGAACTCGCGCTCCAAACGCTCCTGCACGATTTCCAAATGCAGCAGCCCCAAAAAGCCGCAGCGGAAGCCGAAACCCAACGCCTGCGACACTTCCGGCTCGAATTTCAGCGAGGCATCGTTTAATTGCAGCTTTTCCAGCGCGTCGCGCAGGGCTTCGTAGTCGTGGCTTTCCACCGGATAAAGCCCCGCAAACACCTGTGACTGCACTTCTTGGAAACCCGGCAGCGCTTTCTCGGCTGGGTTGGCCTGCAACGTGATGGTGTCGCCCACCTTGGCGGCGTGCAGTTCCTTGATGCCGGTAATCAGAAAGCCCACTTCGCCGGCTTTCAGCTCGGATTTCGGCACCGATTTGGGGGTGAACACACCCAATTGTTCCACCTGCGTTTCGGCTTTGGTGCTCATAAACAGCACTTTGTCTTTCAATTTCAGACGGCCTTGTTTCACGCGGATCAGCATCACCACGCCCACATAGTTGTCGAACCACGAATCGATAATCATGGCTTGCAGCGGCGCATCTTCGTCGCCTTCCGGCGCGGGGATTTTGGCCACGATTTCTTCCAACACGTCTTCCACGCCCAGGCCGCTTTTTGCCGAGCATTGCACCGCGCCCACGGCATCGATACCGATGATGTCTTCGATTTCCTGCGACACGCGGTCGGGATCGGCGGCGGGCAGGTCGATTTTATTGAGCACGGGCACCACTTCCACACCCAAATCGATAGCGGTGTAGCAGTTGGCCACGGTTTGCGCCTCCACGCCCTGCGAAGCGTCCACCACCAGCAATGCGCCCTCGCAGGCGGAAAGCGAGCGGGAAACTTCGTAAGAAAAATCAACGTGTCCCGGAGTGTCGATCAGATTGAGCAGATAAGTTTGCCCGTCGCGCGCTTTATAGTTGAGGGCGGCGGTTTGCGCTTTGATGGTGATGCCGCGCTCTTTTTCGATGTCCATCGAATCGAGCACCTGCGTGCTCATTTCGCGCATTTCCAAACCGCCGCAATATTGGATAAAGCGGTCGGCCAGCGTGGATTTTCCGTGGTCGATGTGGGCAATAATGGAAAAATTTCGGATGTTTTTCATTGAGTTAGACATACTGCTCGTTATTCTTGAAAGGCCGTCTGAAAAGGGCTTGCCCAATCGGGCAAAACGAAAATCAAATAGCTGCGTATTTTAGCCGAAAAATACGGTTTGGGCTAATTTCAGACGGCCTTGTTTGCCAGATTCATAACAACCGGCAAAGAAGCCGGTAGGGATTCACCGCCTGATTTTTCCGCAAGGGATTTTTCAGACGGCCTTAGGGTATTTTTGCAAAGGTCTCAGCCTTGATATTGAAAATCCGATTAGAAACATTATATTGGGCGCTGTCAGCAAGTTTGATTGATTAAGGTTGGAACACATGAAAACGTTTTTCCGCGCCGCCGCTGCGGTATTACTGGTTCTGCTGGCCGTTGCCGCCGGCTGGTGGCACGGGTTTCACAAGCAGCCGCAACAGGAGCAACAAGTGCTCACGCGCGAAGGGGTGCTCACGCAAATCCAAAACCTCAACCGCCTGGAGAGCACGGCATTCCATATCGACACCATTGTGAAAACCGAAAAGAAAGGCAACTGGTATGCGCTGTGGCAAGACGCGCAAACGGGGCTGTTTATGGCGCAAGGCAGGGTGCTGGCGGGTTTGGATTTAAACAAGCTCACCGCCGACAATGTGAATGTGGTTGACGGCAAAGTGATTATCAGCCTGCCGCCGGTGGAAATTTTAGACGTGAACCTCGACAACATCGAGGTGTACGACATCAAAACCGGTTCGCTCGGCCTGCACCCCATTGATAAAAGCGTGTTTGCCGCCGTGCAGGAACAGGCGAAAAAACAAGTGTTGGCAAGCGCCTGTAAAGCGGATATTCTTGAACACGCGCAGATTCAGGCGCAGCGCCAGCTTGAAACGCTGTTTGCACTCACGCAAACCAACGTGTCAATCTACCCCTCCGCTTTGCCGCCGTGCAAAGTTTGATTTTTCAAATACGAAAGGAAAGTTATGGCCCAAGTAACCCTGCAAGGCAACCCCGTCGAAGTGGGCGGCGCGTTTTTACAACAAGGGCAGAACGCCCCTGATTTTCAGTTAACCGCAGGCGATTTGTCGGAAAAAACATTGGCCGATTTCGCCGGCAAGCGCAAAATCCTCAATATTTTCCCCAGCGTCGATACCGGCGTGTGTGCGAAATCCGTGCGCACGTTCAACGAAAAAGCGGCCGGGCTGGATAACGCCGTGGTGTTGTGTGTTTCCGCCGACCTGCCGTTTGCCCAAGCGCGTTTCTGCGGCGCGGAAGGCATCGACAACGTGGTGATGCTGTCAACATTCCGCAGCGGCTTCGCCCGCGATTACGGCGTGGCCATCGACAGCGGCGCACTCAAAGGGCTGACCGCCCGTTCGGTGGTGGTGCTGGACGAAAACAACCGGGTTCTGCACAGCGAACTGGTGGGCGAAATCGCCAACGAACCGGATTACGCCGCGGCTTTGGCTGCGTTGTGATGCGGTTTTGAACGTAACAACCGAGGCCGTCTGAAAAGATTCAGACGGCCTTATAATATACGCGGCCGATACAACAGGAAACAATATGCACCCCATCAACGATAACGGTTACACTCAGGCGGCCGATGCCGCTGTCGAACTGTTGCAGCGGCACGCACCCGAAGAAGCCGCCACCGCCGCACCGTATGTGCGCAAACTGTTTGAAGCGCTTTCAGACGGCCACACCTTTATTTGGCTAAATGATGCCGACGTTGCGGCTTTGCGGCAGATTCCCGGGGTAGTAGGCAGCAGCGGTATGCCGCTGATACTCTCGGGCAAGCGGCTGTTTCTCGGCAGAGTGTGGCAGCTTGAGCGCGACTTGGCGCAGGAAATCGTGCGCTTGGCCGCGGCGGAGGCCGAACCCGTCAACTGGATGCAGGCCGGGCAGAATCTGGCGCAATGGTTTGCCGGTGCAAACAGCGAAGGCCAGCGCGATGCCGCCGCACTGGCCCTGCTGCAACCGTTCATCTTGATCAGCGGCGGGCCGGGCACGGGCAAAACCACCACCGTGGCTAAGCTGCTGGGGCTGTTGTGCAGTAACGGCGGCAGGCTGCCGCGCATCGCGCTGGCCGCACCCACGGGCAAGGCCGCCGCCCATATGGCGCGGGCGCTGCATCGCGCCGTCTATGATTTCGAACCGCCCGATCCTATCCGCCGCCACCTGCTGCAACTCGAAGGCCAAACCGTACACCACCTGCTGAAGCTGCGCCCGCCGCAGATGCAGCCCGCCTTCCACCGCGAGCAGCCGCTGCCGCTGGATGTGCTGGTTATCGACGAAGCCTCGATGCTCGACCTTGCCCTGATGCTGCAACTGCTGCGCGCCGTGCCTTCGGGCTGCCGCGTTATTCTGCTGGGCGACGAAAACCAACTGCCCTCGGTGGGTGCGGGCGCGGTTTTGGCCGAACTGGCGCAGGAAACCCGGTTAAACACAGCAACCGCGCAAGAGCTGTCGGCCATGCTGCCGCAACACGGCTTCACAGTTGCCGACAACCCGCCGCCCCTATCGGCCAACACCGCCCGCCTGCACTTCAGCCATCGTTTCGGCGCCGACAGCGGCATCGGCTGCTTGGCGCGTGCCATCGTAGCGGGCGACGCAGAAAGCGCATGGGCGCAGTTTGCCCGTTTCCCCGACGCGCTCGGCGTGCGCGAAGGCAGTATCAAACAACAGGCCGAAGCCTTTTATGAAAAACAGGCCGCTTATTGGCAGGCAGTGGTTTCGGGCGATGCCGAACAAGCGTTCCGCCGCCAAACCGACACCGTGGTGCTGACGGCTTGGCGCGAAGATGCCGCCGCATTCAACGAAGCCTACCGCCGCTGCCTGCAACGGTACGGCTTGGCGCGCGCCGATGCGCCGTGGTTCGCCGGGCAGGTGGTGATGGTGTCGCGCAACGATTACGCGCTGGATTTATTTAACGGCGACATCGGCCTGATTCTGCCCGACCCCGACCGCCCCGATACACTAACCGCACACTTTCCCGCCGCAAACGGACGGCGCACCGTGCCTTTAAGCCGCCTGCCCGCCCACGAAACCGCATTCGCTATCACCGTGCACAAAAGCCAAGGGTCGGAATACGGCGAAGTATGGCTGCTGCCGCCTTCCGCCCCAAGCGGCAGCACGCACGGCCTGAACCGCGCCATGCTCTACACCGCCGTTACCCGCGCCCGCGAACGGTTTGTATTCTGGGGCGGCCGCACCGCTTTTCAGACGGCCTGCGCCACACAGGAAAACCGCCGCAGCGCGTTACGGGAAATAATTGCCAAAGAAACGGAAAAACAAGCCGAAACTTCGGCATAATCCATACCGTCGTTTTAAAACCCCTGCGCCTGCGTCATACCCGGGTTTGAGGTGTTTCAGACGGCCTGAGCAGATTTTTCAAAAGCCTCAGGCCGTCTGAAAACAAAACGGCAGTTCGAATAACACTCAAAACCACGGCTTTTTTATCCGCGCGCATTCCGTTTTCAACACGATTGCGGTAAGGTTACGGCTTCAATCCAACACCCTAAAACCGGCGTTTCAGGCCGTCTGAAAACACCACCCGAAAGAACACCATGCAAAACTATCTCACGCCCAATTTCGCTTTTGCCCCGATTATCCCCGACCGTGCCGCCGGAAGCCGCGTGTGGGATACCGAAGGGCGGGAATATATCGACTTGGCAGGCGGCATCGCCGTTAACGCGCTCGGGCACTGCCACCCGCAATTAACCGATGCGCTCACCCGCCAGGCCGCGAAGCTGTGGCATATTTCCAATATCTACACCACCGAACCGGCGCAAATGTTGGCGAAAAAACTCACCGAACACACATTTGCCGACAAAGTGTTTTTCTGCAATTCCGGCGCCGAAGCCAACGAAGCCGCCCTGAAACTGGCGCGTAAATACGCACGCGACCATTTCGGCGCAGAAAAAAACGAAATCATCGCCTGCATCAACGCCTTTCACGGGCGCACTCTGTTCACCGTATCGGTGGGCGGCCAACCCAAATACAGCCGCGATTTCGCCCCGCTGCCGGGCGGCATCACCCATATTCCCTACAACGATGCCGATGCGCTTGCCGCCGCCATATCGGAAAAAACCTGTGCCGTGATTATCGAACCGATTCAGGGTGAAAGCGGCGTTCTGCCTGCCGATGCTGCGTTTCTGCAAACCGCCCGCCGCCTGTGCGACGAAAACCACGCGCTGTTGGTGTTCGACGAAGTGCAAACCGGTATGGGGCGCACCGGCAAACTGTTTGCCTATGAACATTACGGCGTGCGCCCCGATATTCTCACCAGCGCCAAAGCCTTGGGCTGCGGTTTTCCTATCGGCGCCATGCTGACCACCGACGCCGTCGCCCCCAGCTTCGCCCCCGGCACGCACGGCTCCACCTTCGGCGGCAACCCGCTGGCATGCGCCGTCGGCAATTGTGCCTTCGACATTATCAACACGCCCGAAACCCTTCAAAACGCAATCAACCAAGGTGAAAAACTGCAAACGGCGCTGGCTTTGCTGGGAAAAGAAACCGGCGTATTTAAAGAAGTGCGCGGCATGGGGCTATTGATCGGCTGCGTGCTGGCCAACGGCTATGCCGACCGCGCAGGCGAACTAACCCAAACCGCGCTGAAACACGGCCTGATGATTTTGGTGGCCGGCAGCAACGTCATCCGCCTCGCCCCCAGCCTGCTGCTGAACGATGAAGACTTGCAAGAAGGCATGGAACGCCTGCGCGCGGCGGTGGCTTCGTGGCTGGGTTAACCGCTTTTTCAGCTGTATTCAACCTTTTACTTAGGTAAGTTCCGTCATACTCAGGCTTAGCCCGAGTATGACGTGCTTTCTTTTAAGTTAATGAAATATAATACAAAACATTATCTTTGAGAAAAAAGCCGGAACCTTTGCAAAAATATCTTAAGGCCGTCTGAAAGCGGATTTTTAAAACGAATTCTTAAAAAAAGCAGACAAAGAAAAAAGCACCGATTAAAATCGGTGCTTTTTTCTGAAAAGGTTTGGCGGAGTGGACGGGGCTCGAACCCGCGACCCCCGGCGTGACAGGCCGGTATTCTAACCAACTGAACTACCACTCCGCGCAAGAAACTTGGTGGGTGATGACGGAGTCGAACCG
>JBHALY010000164.1:0-4721 GCA_041827905.1 Neisseria dentiae | reverse complement strand
ATTTAAACATTTCAGACGGCCTTAAGGTATTTTTGCAAAGGTCTCAGGCCGTCTGAAATACCCAAACGCCGCCATACTCGGGCTTGCCCCGAGTATCTTTTTGTTTAGAAAGAAATACCAGATATTCGGGTCAAGCCCGAGCATGAAGAAAATGTCGGTAAGATGCGGGCATGACTGTGCCGAGAACACAGGCCGTCTGAAAAATTTTCAGACGGGGCTTAATGGACATTTGGGTTGGTTTTCCAACCCTTTTTATCATTTAAATGCCAAAGAAATTATCTATAAACAATCGTTTAGTCTCTTCACTCATGTCCGCATGGCAGCGTTTTTTGGTCTTCAATTCAGGCTTGATGGACATTTGGGTTGGTAAAAATAGTCCGGATAAACAGGGTATTCGGCGTTATTTCTGTTTCGGCCTGAAGGCTTTGCACACCGTTTCGTCGGTTTCGATAAACGCGCCGCCGATTAATTCGACGCAATACGGAATTGCGGCAAACAGGCCGTGGACTTTGATTTCACCGTTTTCCGAGCGCACGCCGCCCAAGGTTTCGGCGATGGCTTTGGGGCGGCCGGGCAGGTTGACGATTAAGCATTTGCCGCGTATGCCCGCGGTTTGGCGCGACAGGATGGCGGTCGGTACATAATAAAGGCTGATTTGGCGCATCTGCTCGCCGAAGCCGGGCATTTCCTTGTCGATAACCGCCAGCGTGGCTTCGGGGGTAACGTCGCGCGGGGCGGGGCCGGTGCCGCCGGTGGTGAAAATCAGGTCGCAGCCGTCGGTGTCGGCCATACGCCGTAACGCGGCTTCGATGGCGGGTTGTTCGTCGGCAACCAGCGCTTCGGCAAAATTAATCGGGTTTTTCACGGCGGCTTGCAGCCATTGTTTCAGGGCGGGGATGCCTTCGTCGGCATACACGCCGCTGCTGGCGCGGTCGCTGGCGGAAACGAGGCCGACGTTAACGGTGGGAAGGGTATGCGGCATGGCGGCTCCTTGTTTGGTGCGCGGCGGTGTTTGGTTTTCAGACGGCCTGAGCGGGCTTGGCAAAGGTTTCGGGCCGTCTGAAAAAGGGCTTACAAATCCACCAGCAGGCGGCGGATTTTTTCGATGGCGTGGATGTCGTCGAGGGTGCACGCGGCTTCGCGGCCGCCGTTCATGCAGGCGATGCCGGTTACGCCGCACAGGTGGGCGTAGGGCAGGCCGAGTTCGCGGGCGAGCACGGCTTCGGGCATGCCGGTCATGCCGATAATGTCGACGCCGTCGTTGCGGTAGCGGCGCACTTCGGCGCGGGTGGGCATGCGCGGCCCTTGCAGGCAGCCGTAAACGGCGCGGCTGTGCACGGGCGTGTTGTGGCTTGCGGCGTGTTCGAGCAGGGCGCGGCGCAGGGCGTTGTCGTAGGGGTCGGAAAAATCGGTATGCACCACTTCGTGCTGCTGGCCTTCGAAAAACGTGCTGTGGCGGCCGAAAGTGTAATCGACCAAATCGTCGGGCACCACCAGCGAGCCGGGCTCGTAGGCGTCGCTCAATGCGGCTACGGAAGACACGGAAACCACGGCTTCGACCTCCACGGAATGCAGCGCCCAAATATTGGCGCGGTAGTTGATTTCGTGCGGGGCGAGCGAATGGTTGAGGCCGTGGCGGGCGAGAAACACGATGCTGCGGCTGCCGAGCGTGCCGAACAGCAGCGGGCTGCTGGTGAGGCCGTAGGGCGTGCGCACGATGCGGCGCTGGGTGATGTTGAGTTCGGGCAGGCGGGTGAGGCCGCTGCCGCCGATAACGGCTATCATGGGCTGCTTTCTTCTTGACGGTGGAGGGCTATTGTAATGGATAAACAGGCCGTCTGAAATATTTCAGACGGCCTGTGTTTGATTCTGCCGCTAAGGCTTAGTGGTTATGGCAGCCGCAGCTTGCCTTCATGTTGATAACCATGCGGCCTTGGATTTTGCCGTCGCGCATTTCTTGGAAAATGGCGTTGGTTTCGTCGAGCGTGCGTTTCTGCACCACCGGCACCACAATGCCTTCGGCACCGAATTGGAAGGCTTCTTCCAAGTCTTTGCGGGTGCCCACCAGCGAGCCGACGACTTCGATGCCGTCGAGCACGATGCGCGGGATAGACAAATCCATGGTTTCGGGCGGCAGGCCGATGGCAACCACACGGCCGCCGGCACGCACGGCATCCACGGCGGAATTAAAGGCGTTGCGCGAAACGGCGGTAACCACGGCTGCATGCGCGCCACCCACTTTTTCCTGAATCACTTTGGCCACATCTTCTTTGGCGGCGTTGACGGTAAAGTCAGCACCCACTTCTTTGGCCAAGGCCAGTTTGTCGTCGTTGATGTCGATGGCGATAACGTGTGCGCCGAACACTTTTTTCGCATACTGCACGCCCAAGTTGCCCAAACCGCCTGCGCCGTAAATGGCAATCCATTGGCCGGGGCGCACGCCGGAAACTTTGATGCCTTTATAGGTGGTTACGCCCGCGCAGGTAATCGAGCTGGCTTGGGCAGGGTCGAGGCCGTCGGGCACTTTCACGGCGTAGTCGGCATCAACGATGCAGTGCGTGGCCATGCCGCCGTCGGCGGTGTAGCCGGCGTTCAAAACGGTGCGGCACAGGGTTTCGCGGCCGGTGTTGCAGTATTCGCAGGAGCCGCAGCTTTTAAACAGCCAGGCGATGCTGACGCGGTCGCCTTTTTTCAGACGGGTTACGCCGGGCGCCACTTCGGTAACGATGCCGATGCCTTCGTGGCCGAGCACGCGGCCGGGTTTTTGGCCGTAATCGCCGGCGGCAACGTGCAGGTCGGTATGGCACACACCGCAGTATTCCACTTCTACCAGTGCTTCGTTGGTTTCCAGCGGGCGGATTTCGCGTTCGACAATATCCACGTTGCCGTCGCTGTTTTGGGTAACCACTGCTGCTTTCATTTTCATGGTGCATTCTCCTGATTTAAGTGTTAAACGAAGAAACGGCGGTTGCGCAGGGGCATGGCCTGTGCAAACCGCATCTGCTTCCGGGAGAAGTATGCACTTTTTTCAAATGGGAATCAAACTTATTTTTGATATAAGTCATTGAAATTAAAAATATTTAATGTTACGTTATAACATCGTTTGGTGAAAGACAAAACAGGCCGTCTGAAACATTTCAGACGGCCTGCGGGTTGGAGAGCAGGTTTTATTTCACATGCGGCGCGATGATTTGCAGCATCTGCGCGAGCACTTTCGGGTTGCCCGCCACGGTGTCGCCGCTTTCCAGCCAGCCTTCGTTGCCCTGCATATCGGTAACGATGCCGCCCGCTTCCTGCACGATCAGCGCACCGGCAGCGATGTCCCACGGTTTGAGGTTGAATTCGAAAAAGCCGTCCAAACGGCCGCAGGCCACGGCGCACAAA
Source organism: Neisseria dentiae (assembly GCA_041827905.1). GTDB lineage: Bacteria > Pseudomonadota > Gammaproteobacteria > Burkholderiales > Neisseriaceae > Neisseria > Neisseria dentiae_B. Next base: position 1,337 of record JBHALY010000164.1, on the reverse strand, counting down.
TCGAGCGCGGCCGAGCCTTCTCGACGGCCGCCTGCGGTTTTGGCGAGAATGTCTTTCAGAATGGCGAGGTAGGTGTCCATCATGCTTTGGTCAACCACGGGAAAGCCGGTGCCGATCAGGCAGCGGTTCAGCTCGATGCGGTTGGATACGCGGATGCGGCGGTCGTTGAGCAGCGCGCCTTTGCCGCGCGAGGCCATGTATAAATCGTTGCGCTCGGGGGCGTAAACCAAGGCTTCCTGCAACACGCCTTTGTGCAGCAGCGCCATCGAGATTGCGTATTGCGGATGGCCGTGCAGATAGTTGGTGGTGCCGTCGAGCGGGTCGATAATCCACTCGTATTCGGCGGTGGCTTTGCCTTGCGTGCCGCCTTCTTCGGCGGTGATTTTGTGGTGGGGGTAGGCTTCTTTGAGAGCGTCGGCCAAGATGGCTTCGGAAGTGCGGTCGACATCGGAAACGAAATCGTTAAACGCTTTGCTGTCGGTTTTAACGGCGTCCAAATCGCGCGAGGCGCGTATCATCATATCGCCTGCTTTGCGCGCGGCTTTGAGGGCGGTGTTCAAAATCGGGTTCATGGTGGCTTTTCCAATCGGGCTAATCGGGTACAATAATGCGCAAACCAACTCGGCGTTTTGCGGTTTCCAATGTTTTTTAAAGAACGTTTCAGACGGCCTTTTCAATTTGGCTTCAGGCCGTCTGAACAATGAAATCGAAGCCCGTATTATACCCCCGTTACGAAAATAAAACATGAACAATCCCAAACCCGCGCTGCCAGATTATCTCGGCAATATCCGCATCGTGCTCGCCCGCACCAGCCATCCCGCCAATATCGGCTCCGCCGCCCGCGCCATGAAAACCATGGGTCTGCACCGTTTGACGCTGGTGGCTCCGCAGCTTATCGCCACGCCGGTAACGGAAGAGCCGCCCGTGTTTGATGCCGCCAACCCGCAGTTATTCAGGCTGCCCGAAGAAAGTTTCGTGCTGGCTTCGGGCGCCGCCGACGTACTCGAAAACGCCCGCATCACCGCCACGCTGGCCGAAGCGCTGGCCGACACCGCCTTAAGCTGCGCCCTCACCAGCCGCAAACGCGAGCTGACCGCGCCGCTGCAAACCCCGCGCGAACTGGTTCCCGAGCTGTTGCAGGCCGCCGCGCAGGGGCAGCAGGTGGCGCTGGTGTTCGGCAACGAAACTTTCGGTTTGAGCATCGAAGAAGTGCAAAGCTGCAACCGCCTGATGACCATCAACGGCAACCCCGACTATTTCTCGCTCAACCTCGCGCAGGCCGTGCAGGTGGTGTGCTACGAGCTGTTCAGCCAAACCGATGTGCCGATGACGCATCT
>JBHALY010000163.1:0-2563 GCA_041827905.1 Neisseria dentiae | reverse complement strand
TTCGTGTTCGCCTTTGTTTATGTGTGGGGCTCGGTGTATTGGCCGAAAATCCGCCTGTGGTACGGCGCGTTTTACGGCATTCTGATTACCGTGGTGATGCACGGGCTGCTGATTCCGATGTTCGGCTTCCGCAACCCCGCCTATGCCGACGGCGCGGTCGGCTGGATGTGGAACCTCAACGCAGCGGAACACGTCAGCGAATTTCTCGGCCATATTTATTGGTCGGTATCCATCGAAGTGTGCATGATTGCCGTGCTGGCTTATTATGCACGGCCGATTAAGGGCGACTGGGTAGAGCATTGAGCATACCAATGTAAAAAAGCGGGGCTTTCCCCCGCTTTTTTTTGCTGCCCGCCTAAGGCAAAAGGTTGGTTTTCGCCCTTTTGATTTTTTATGACAAACATTTAAATACAAACCCAATCAAGCCTTTACGGTTTGCCCACAAAAGCTGTGGATAACTGTGTGGAAAGTTTGTGAAATCAGCGTATTTCTCCCGAAAAATCGGGCTTCGGCCATGGTTGCACAAAATTTAAGCCCAAATATAAAATTTATATTTATCAAAAAGTTATGATGATTTTTAAGTTGTCAAGCATTCAGGCGGCAGCGGTCGTTTCATCCGATGCGGCCTGTGTGGATAAAGAAATTTAACCGGTTGACAAAACGGATAAAAGCGGCAAACCCACATCCGCCAAAGGCTTACCGCATTTTGATGCCGTCTGAAAGAAGCAGCGCGGATATTTCAATGCCCCAGCAGCAAAACCAGCGACACCGAAAAAAACGAAATAATCGTTACCGCCAGCATCGCGGCGGCGGTTTGACGCTCGAAACCGTATTGCTGGCCGAAAATGGCATACATACTCGCCATCGGCACACTGGCGAGCAATGCGCCGGCAAACAATGTGTCTTTATCCGCGCCGAACAACCACAAACAAGCCACCACCAATGCAGGAAACAGCAGCAGCTTGCCTGCGGCGATAAAGCTGATGTCTTTGATATTGCCGCGAATTTCCAAGCCATACAGGCTGCTGCCGATCACAAACAGCGCCAGCGGCGAAGTGGCCGAAGCCAGCATGGTGCTGAGTTTTTCCAGCACCGCCGGCACATGGATATTGCCGACGGCAAACACCAGCGCAATCAGCAGCGCCATAATAATTGGATTTTTCAGCAGGTTTTTGGCGATTCGCAGCAAAGTGGCGGCAATATCGGCATGACCGCCTTTGGCCAGATCGATCAACACGAACATCAGCGGCAGAATCAGAATATTCTCAATCAGCGCATTCATGGCGAAAAACACACCGGCGGGCGCACCCACCGCCATCAGCAGCAGCGGATAGCCGATAAAACCCGTGTTCGACATGCCCGTGCCCAAACCGTTGAGCACCGCCAACACCTTATCCTGCCCGCGCCAACGGCTCACCAGCCAGCCCGCCAGAAACGCCAGCAGCGATGCCAGCGCATAGCCGTAGAGATAATCGGCTTTCAGCACATCGGCAATCGGGCGCGTGGCAATCGCCGAAAACACCAGCATCGGCATACCGATGCGGACAACAAACTTACCCATGCCCGCAAACTGTTCGCGGGAAAAAAAGCCGAAACGGGCGGCAAAATAACCCATGCCGATAATAATGAACACCGGAGCGGTGATGGAAAGAATGGCAAACATAAACTGACCGGGCCGTCTGAAAAACGCAGGAAATCTGCCCTATTTTAACAGAGCACGGTTATGACCGCCGTTTAAATAAGGCATCGGCAAACAAAGATTTTTTCGCGCCCACGGTGATACAGCCTTGCAAAATAAAAACGAGGCAAGGCCGCAGACAGTGCAAACAGCACGGCCAGGCGGAACAGCGCTGTATCATTTTTATTTTGAAAGGCTATAAAACAGCCCGCCCCCTTTAAGCCGCACAGCGCAGCAGTTAAAATGCAGGCTGCACACACAAAGGATTTCCGCCATGCAAACCCGTTTACCGTTTTTCAGCCTGATCCGTGTTGCCGGCGACGACCGCGCCGCCTTTCTGCACGGCCAGCTTTCCAACGACATCAACAACCTGCAACCCGGTTCGGCCTGTTACGCCACCTACAACACCCCCAAAGGCCGCGTGATTGCCAATATGCTGGTGCTCAACCGCGGCGACGATCTGCTGCTGGCGCTGGCCGCCGATTTGGCCGAAACCGTTGTCAAACGCCTGCGTATGTTTGTTTTGCGCGCCAAAGCCGTATTCGAGCCGCTGCCGGATTTTGCCGCCGCCTGCGAGTTGCCGCCGCAAACACCGCCCCACCCCGCCGCAAACCCTGCCCTCGCATTTGCCGCAGAAGAGCAAAACGGCGTGTGGACTATTATGCTGCCCCATAAAGGCCGTCTGAAAATCGGCGCGGCGGCAGATTTGCCCGCATACGACGCTGCTGCTGAAAACGCTTGGAACCTGCACGAAATCGAAAGCGGTTATCCGTGGATCAGCGCCGCCACCAGCGAAAGCTGCGTCGCCCAAATGCTCAACCAGCACACCATCGGCGGCGTGCATTTCAAAAAAGGCTGTTACCCCGGGCAGGAAATCATCGCCCG
>JBHALY010000162.1:0-10170 GCA_041827905.1 Neisseria dentiae | reverse complement strand
TGCACGAAGCCGACGTTGTGGGCGATGATGCCGCCGCCCACCAAAAACATCGCCAGCATACCCACCACGCTCAGGGCGCGCATAAACCACGGCATAAACAAAATAATACCCTTGCCCAACGCACGCGCGGCGGAAGAAGGCTTGTTCATCAGCCACATGCCGAAATCGTCGGCCTTCACGATGCCGGCCACCAAGCCGTACACAACCACGGTCATGCCGATGCCGATGGCCGACATCACCAGCGATTTGGTGAGCAGCCCGTAAGCACCCACCACGTCCAGCGCGATGATGATGATTTCGGCCGACAAGATGAAATCGGTGCGGATGGCGCCTTTGATTTTGGTTTTTTCGTCGACGATTTCGTCGCTGGCGGCATGGTGGCCGTCGTCGCCGCTGTGTTTGTTTAAAAATTTGTGCAGCAGTTTTTCCACGCCTTCGAAGCACAGAAACGCGCCGCCAATCACCAACAGCGGTGTAATCAGCCACGGCAGGAACACCGACAGCAGCAGCGAAAACGGCACCAGTATCACTTTATTTATCAGCGAACCTTTCGCCACCGCCCACACAATCGGCAGCTCGCGGTCGGCGCTCACGCCGGTTACCTGGTTGGCGTTCAGCGCCAGATCGTCGCCCACCACGCCGGCGGTTTTTTTGGCGGCCATTTTGGTCATCACCGCCACATCGTCGAGCACCGAAGCAATATCGTCGAGCAAAGTAAAAAGAGAGGCAAAAGCCATAATATTCCTATAAATGTTTCGGACAGACCGCGCATTATAGCCGATTTCGCCGTATTCTTTCAGACGGCCTCACCGAAAAGCAACAAGGCCGTCTGAAAAGCTGCCGTCCGATGCCGTTCTTCATTAAGAAACAAGTGTTTTCATGTTAAAATGCGCCCGTTTTTCTATCTTTTTCAAACACACACGCATAAAAAAATTATGGACGGACTCAACAGTTTATTTTTGCTCTGCGGGCTGCTGCTGTTTCTCAGCGTGATTTCCACCACGCTGTCGGCACGGCTCGGTATGCCGCTGCTTTTGATGTTTTTGGCCGTGGGCGTATTGGCGGGCGAAGAAGGCATAGGCGGCATTGAGTTCGACAACTTTTTCACCGCCACCGCCATCGGCCAGCTGGCTTTGGCGGTGATTCTGCTCGACGGCGGCCTGCGCACCAAGCTCGACAGCTTCCGCATCGCCCTCAAACCCGCCACCGTTTTGGCAAGCTGGGGGGTAATCGCCACCGTGGCGCTGTTGGGTGTGTTCGCCACCTGGTATATGGATTGGGACTGGCGCTTCGGCATCTTAATGGCGGCCATCGTCGGCTCCACCGACGCCGGCGCAGTATTCAACCTGCTGCGCAACAGCGGCGTGCGGCTTAACGAACGCGTGCAGGCCACCCTCGAAATCGAATCGGGCGCCAACGACCCGATGGCGATTTTTTTGGTAACCGCGCTGATTTCGCTCACGCTCACTCCCGAAGAGTCGGGCGTGTTGTCTTTTTTATGGATGCTGCTGCTCCAACTCGGCTTCGGCCTGGCCGCAGGCTTTATCGGCGGCAGAATCCTCTCGCGGCTCACGCGCCGCTTAAACCTCGCCGAGGGCCTGTATGCGCTGATGATTGTTTCGGGCGGCCTGCTGATTTTCGGCCTTACCAACCTGATCGGCGGCAGCGGCTTCTTGGCCGTGTATCTGGCGGGCATCATCGTCGGCAACCGCCACAGCCACGCCACCGAACACGTTTTGCGCGTGATGGACGGCCTGGCCTGGCTGGCGCAAGCCAGTATGTTTGTGGTGCTCGGCCTTTTGGTTACGCCCCACCGCCTATGGGAACAAGGCTTGGACGCCCTGGCCATCGCCGCCTTTCTGATGCTGGTGGCCCGCCCGATTGCAGTGGTGAGCGGCATCTGGAAATTTCACTACACCCGCCGCGAAATGGCCTATATCAGCTGGGTGGGGCTGCGCGGCGCGGTGCCGATTACACTGGCCATGATGCCGCTGGTGATGGGCGTGCCCAACGCACTCATGCTGTTCGATGTGGCTTTTGCCGTGGTGATACTGTCGCTGCTGATTCAAGGCACCACCATTCCCGTGGTGGCGCGCTGGCTCAAAGTTACCGTGCCGCCCAAACCCGAGCCGACCGACAGCCGCGAAATCTGGCTCTCGGAAAGCGAATCGGTGCCGCTTCTGGCCTATGAGGTGCTGGCCGACTCCGACGCCGAAGGTATGCACCCCGACGAAGTGGCACAAGATTTAGATTTGCTCTCTACCCGCTGTTTCGCCCTAATCCGTAACGGCAAACGCGAAGAGCTGGGCTTGGACACCCGCTTGCAGGCGGGCGACATCGCTTGGTATATCGTGCCGCCCGAGCATGTGGAAACCATCGCCAAACGCTTTGCCGAAACCGGCAGCTCCGTGCGCATAAACTTCAACTTCTTCGGCGAGTTTGTGGTCAACCCTTCCAGCATGGCGGGCGACTTAGCCGACGCCTACGGCTTGCAGCTTAACGAAGAAGAACGCAACCTGACCCTGCGCGGGCTGTTTAAAAAGCGTTTCGAAGGCAACCTGCCGGTGGAAGGCGACCGCATCCACATCGGCGACTTCATCCTCACTGTGAAGGAAACCGATCACGACGGCTCGATGAAATGGCTGGGTTTGAAATGCCCGAGTTAAAGTTAAGAGTCAAACCGAACTGCGCACGGCATACCAACGAGGCCGTCTGAAAATTTTCAGACGGCCTTATTCACGGCGTTTGCCAATTGGACGGCTGCTTCCGATTTCAGCCTGAAAACAAAAATACCCGAAACAAGCCCGGGTATTTTTCAGACAACGTGTCGGTACGAAACAGAGATTCCCTACTCCTACCAATAACCCAACACCTTCCACCACATCACGCCGACGGTGGCGAAGATGATGATTTCGATCACGCTCATGATAAAACCGGCTTTCCACCATTCGGTCATGGTAACGTAGCCTGAGCCGTAAATCACGGGCGAAGAGCCGGAGGCATAGTGGGTCAGCGACATCATGATGCTGGTGGAGGCGGCCAACACCAGTGCATAGAGCATGGGCGGCGCGCCCAGCGCAAGGCCGGCGGCGTAGAATGCGCCGAGCATGGCGGTAACGTGGGCGGTGCCGCTGGCAAACATATAGTGCGAATAGATATAGGCCAAGGTGAGCAGCCCGCAGCCGGCCACCCAGTTTAAACCGAGGCCGGAAATACCGCTTTCCAACACGCCCGAAAACCAACCGATCAGGCCCAATTTATTGAGGAAAGTGGCCATCATCACCAGTGCGGCAAACCACACCACGGTATCCCACGCGCTTTTTTCTTTCAGCACGTCGTCCCAAGTGAGCACACCGGTGAGCAGCAGCAGGCTGAGGCCGATAAAGGTGGTGGTGGTGGCGTCCACAGCAGCAGCCTTACCGAAAATCATGGCGGGGATGCCTGCCCACAACACCAGCAACAGGCCGAAAATGCCGAGCATAATCCATTCGTTGCGGCTCATCGGCCCCATTTCTTTGAGCTTTTCTTTGGCAAGCTCGGTGGCGTTGGGGGTTTGTTTGATTTCGGGCGTGTAGAGCCAGAACAGAATCAGCGGCATCAATATCATTGCCACCAAGCCGGGAACAACCATGGCGACAAACCAAGTGCCCCAAGTGATGGAAATATTGGAATTGGTGGCCTCGGCAATCAGTTTCACCACCAGCGGGTTGGGGGCGGTGGCGGTGATGAACAGCATGCAGGAAATAATATTGGCGTGGTAGTTAACCAAAGCCAGGTATTTGCCGATTTTGCCTTCCGTGCCGTCTTCGGGGTCGGAGCCGAAGCTGGCGGCAATCGCGCGCATCACAGGGTGCACGATGGCGCCGCCGCGGGCGGTGTTGCTGGGAGTAACCGGCGCGAGAATCAGATCGGAAATCACCAGGCTGTAGGCCACGCCGAGGGTGCGTTTGCCCCAAATAGCGATAAACATATAGCCGAAACGGGTGCCGAGGCCGGTTTTCAGCAGGCCGCGCGAAATCATAATCGCCACACCGATCATCCAGATCAGGGTGTTGTTGAGGCTGCTCAAGGCATCTTTGGCGGCTTGTGCGGCTGGGTTGGCGATGGCTTTGCCGGTTTCGGGATCGACTTCGGGCACGGTAATGCCCAAGAGCGCAACCAGCGTCATGGCGATAATGGCCACTGCGCCGATGGGCATGGCTTTGCCGATAATGGCGGCGACAATGCCCACAAACAATGCCAGCAGGTGCCAAGCCTGCGCCGAAACGCCTTCGGGCACCGGTATGAACCAGATAACCAGTGCCAGCGCCAGCGCAACCAGCGTGGGGATAGGTTTGAAACCCATGATAAAACTCCTCATTGGTGTAGAGTATTTAACAAATATTTTTGCTTTTCAGACGGCCTGCGGGAAGCTTGAGGCCGTCTGAAAACATATTACTGCGCTTCTTCGCTTTCCAAGCCGTATTCCTGCGGGAACGTGCGCATCGAGCTTTGCGTTACCGTTACCGCGCCGTCTATCAAGGCGCAGCGGCCGCTGCCGGGCAGCAGGCGGCACAAGCTTTGCAGGGCGCGCAGGTCGTCTTCGGTGCTCACGCCGCTGTCGATGCGGTTGAGCAGACGGGCAAGCTGGAACGTGCCGCCCTTGCACGGCGGACATTGCCCGCACGAATTGGTGGCGAAAAATTCCACATACTCGGCCACTTTGCGCACCACGCTCGTGCCTTCCGAAATCACAATCATTGCGCCCGTACCCAAGCTGGAATGACGCGCGCGCACCGAAGCGAAGTCGAGCGGCACATCCAAATCGGCGGCGGTGAGCAACGTGTTGGAAGGGCCGCCGGTAAACACGGCCTTAAAGGCGCGGCCTTCGAGCATACCGCCGCCGTGCACGAAAATCAGATCGTGCAGGGTCGTGCCCATCGGCAGTTCGTAAAGGCCGGGGTTGAGCACGTCGCCCGAGAGCGAATAAAGCTTGGTGCCGGAAGCCTCGCCCTTGCCAAGATTGCGGTACCACTCGGCGCCGTTGCGCAGAATGTGCGGCACGTTGGCGAAGGTTTCGGTGTTGTTGATCAGCGTGGGCTGGCCGTCCACCCCGCTTTCGGCGGGATACGGCGGTTTGCGGCGCGGAAACGGGAATCCGCCGTCGAGCCAGGAAACCACGGCGGTTTCTTCGCCGCCGATATAGCGGCCCGACGTTTGCACCAGCTTCAAATGCACGGGCTTGCCGAGAAAGGATTCCAGCTTGCCCATCAGGCCGCTGCCCTGCCATTGTGTGATGGCGGCGGAAACGGCGGCGATGGATTCGGTTTGGTGCGGGTTGATATACAGCACCACATGGTTGGCACCTATCGCGGCGGCGGCAATCAGCATGCCTTCGATTACCTGATGCGGCGTGTGCGCCAGCAGGTAGCGGTCTTTGAAAGTGCCGGGCTCATCTTCGTTGCCGTTGCACACAATGTATTTGTCGCCCTTGGAGCCGGTGGCAGCCGCGGCGGCCTCCCATTTGCGCCATGAGGGGAAACCCGCGCCACCCATGCCGGCAAGGTTGGCATCGCGCAAGGTGTTGATGATGTTGCCTGCGTTTGCCAATGCGGCCAGCAGCCCTTCGCCGCCGCCCACTTTAATCCACGCCTGCAAATCGGCACCCACCGAGCGCGAAGGGTGCATCAATAAGGTGTTGGCTTCGCTCATTTCGCGCCCTCCTGAAGTCCTGCGTGTTCACGCAAATCGAATGTGCCGTAGTTGGGATAAAGCACCGGCGCCTTGGTTTCGCTTTTGATGCCCGCGCGCGTTAATTCGCGTTGCAGGTTATACACATGGGCGAAACCGCCGCGCTTTTTCTGGAAGGGATGGTCGGAACGGACGATGCCTTTTGCCGCCGCCTCGCCGGCACGGCGGCCGAAGCTGATGATGTCGAGCAGTGCGTTGCCCATCAGGCGGTTGCGGCCGTGGATGCCGCCGGTTACTTCGCCCGCACCATACAGGCCGGGAATGGAAGTGGCGCCGTTGCCGTCGATTTCCATGCCGCCGTTTTGGTAATGCAGGGTCGGATGGATCAGCATGGGTTCGACGGCGGGGTCGATACCGCATTTGTGGGCAACATGTGCGAGCGATACCAAGCGTTTGAGCACGTCGGGGTCTTTGGCAATCAGGCGCGGCGTATCCAAAAACACGCCCACCTGTTTGCCGCGCACCACACCGCGGCCTTCGGCCACTTCGCGCAGAATCGCCGCCGCCACCACATCGCGCGGTTGCAGCTCGTCAACGAAACGTTCGCCCAAGCCGTTCACCAGATGCGTGCCCGCCGAACGCACGGCTTCGGAAATCAGCACGCCCACCAAATGGGCGGGATAGGCCACGCCGGTCGGGTGGTATTGGAAGGAATCCATATCGCGCAGTTTCGCCCCCATGCGGTAGGCCATCACCAAACCGTCGGCGGTGGCGCCGTAGTGGTTGGAGGTGGCGAAACCCTGCAAATGCAGGCGGCCGCTGCCGCCGGTAGCCAGAATCACTGCCTTGGCGTGCGCCACCAGCAGTTTGCGGCGTTCCAAATCGTATAACACCGCACCGACGCAATGGCCGTGCTCGTCAGACAACAATTCGACGGCCGGGCAGCGGTTGAGCTGGGTGATTCTGCGCTCCAGCTCCACCGCTTCGCGCAGCACGCGCATCAGTTCGAGGCCGGTAAAGTCGCGGTAGCACAAAATACGGGGAATCGCCGTGCCGCCTGCGCGTTTGCGTTGCAGGCGTTTGCTGTTGCCCTCGTCTTTCACCATATCGAAGTTCATGCCGATACCGATCAGCCAGCGGATAACCGACGGGCCGTCTGTAACCATTTGCGCAATCAGCTCTTTGTTGCCGGCATGGTGGCCGCCTTTGAGGGTGTCTTCATAGTGCTGTTGCAGGCTGTCTTCTTCGCCGACGGCAGCCTGAATGCCGCCTTCTGCCATTACGGTGTTGCTGTCGCCAATGCGCAGTTTGTTGGCGATAATCACGGTGGCACCCGCTTCGGTGGCTGCCAACGCCGCAGCCGCGCCCGCACCGCCACCGCCGATTACCAACACATCGGTGTCGAGGTGTTCGGCACCGGCCAAGTCGAAATCATCAATCAGCGGGCGGCTCAGCAGCAGTTTGGCCAACTCGGGGTGGCAGTCGCTGCCTGCGTTGGCGCCCACGGGCAGTTTCACCCGCGCATCGGCGCGGTAGTCGGGGTGGTAGCCGTTGAGCAGCATTTCTTTGGGCGGCAGATCGCCGCGCATTTCCAGTTTGGAATCGCGCAGCGCTTGCAGAGCCTGTTCGTAGGCAATACCGTTTACGTTAGGGTTCATGGCTGCACCTCCCCGTCGGCGTGGATATCCACTTTCATCGCACCGCTGTTGATTTGCTGCAAACGGCGCATCAGATCAACTGGACGCAACGTGCGCGCGGCCCGCATCCGGCGTGCGAACAGCCCCACATGGTTGGGGCGGATGTTTTCCGGGCAGGCCAGCGTGCACAGGTTGCACATCACGCATTCGTCGAAAGTTATGGTTGCGGCCGAAAAGTCGCCTGCCACCACTTGCGCCACACCTTGCTCCACCTGCAAGCCTTTCGGGCAGGCGCGGTTGCAGCCGCCGCAATGGCGGCAGTGGGCGGCTTCGGGGAAAAAGCGCGCGGTGTCGTCGAGCCTGCTCCAGCCGTCGCCCATATCTTCCATATCGTAGTAGTGGACGTGTTCGGGCATGAAATAATCCATAAAACTCACCTGCATACCCTGCTCCACTTTGGTTTCGCAGCCCAATGCGGTGGTCACTTCGCGCTCGCCCTCCCTGCGTATCATGCAGCGGCACGAACCGCACACGCCCTGCCCCATACAGCCCACGTTGGCCGTTAATACATAACCCGAACGGGCATAGGCCTGAATAATGGAATGCTCGGGCGAAGCCTGTATCTCGCGCCCGTCGATAATCAGGCTCAAAGATTCTTCACTCATGTTTGTGTTCCTGTAATAAATTTTCATTTTTTCTGCCGTCCAAGCCCGCCGAACCGTGCGGTTTTAGCAGCGGCTTGCAGCATTTTGAAAATTCTTCTTATTAATCAACTATCGGTTGCGTAATTTTATTCCAATCAGAAACCGCACATCGGTATTTAAATGTGTTATTTGACTACAATCAAATGTATCCCGAGTAAGCACCCGCCCCGTTCAAATCAAGATTTTGTTTTATATAACGATAATACAATGTAATCAGATGTTGTCTTTTCAGACGGCCTGCCTGTCTGCCGTTGTTTCCGGCCCAATCCGCACCATTTTTCTGTAACTTTACAACCGGATTTTACTGCGCTAAATCAAGCGGAATAGACAAGCCCTGTTTGCTAACACAAATTAACATTACAAACCTGTATGCTTTAGCCGATAAAACCGGCCGTCTGAAAGCCGTGCGGCAACGTTTCGGTAAAACAAACCCAAAAGGAACACAACCATGACCGTTATCAAACAGGAAGACTTTATCCAAAGCATCGCCGATGCCTTCCAATTCATCAGCTACTACCACCCCGTCGACTACATTCAAGCCCTATATAAAGCGTGGCAGAAAGAAGAAAACCCCGCCGCCAAAGACGCGATGACGCAGATTTTGGTTAACAGCCGCATGTGCGCCGAGGGTCACCGCCCCATCTGCCAAGACACCGGCATCGCCACCGTGTTTCTGAAAGTCGGCATGAACGTACAATGGGATGCCGAATTGAGCGTGCAGGAAATGGTGAACGAAGGCGTGCGCCGCGCCTACACCCACCCCGACAACACCCTGCGCGCATCGGTTTTGGCCGACCCCGCCGGCAAACGCACCAACACCAAAGACAACACCCCCGCCGTGGTGCACATGGAAATCGTGAAAGGTGACAAAGTCGAAGTTACCTGCGCGGCCAAAGGCGGCGGCTCCGAAAACAAAACCAAAATGGCCATGCTCAACCCCTCCGACAGCATCGTCGATTGGGTAATCAAAACCATTCCGCAAATGGGCGCCGGCTGGTGCCCGCCCGGCATTTTGGGCATCGGCATCGGCGGCACGCCCGAAAAAGCCGCCTTAATGGCCAAAGAAAGCCTGATGGGCCATGTGGATATTCAAGAATTGCAGGAAAAAGCCAAATCCGGCGCCGAACTTTCCACCACCGAAGCGCTGCGTTTGGAGCTTTATGAAAAAGTGAACGCGCTGGGCGTGGGCGCGCAAGGTTTGGGCGGCCTCACCACCGTGTTGGACGTAAAAATCCTCGATTACCCCACCCACGCCGCCTCCAAGCCCGTGGCCATGATTCCCAATTGCGCCGCCACCCGCCACGTTGAGTTTGAATTAGATGGTTCCGGCCCCGTAAAACTCGACCCGCCGAGCATTGAAGATTGGCCCGACATCACCTACAGCCCCGACAACGGCAAGCGCGTTGACGTAAACAACCTCACCAAAGAAGAAGTGGCCACCTGGAAAATGGGCGACGTGCTGCTCTTAAACGGCAAAATCTACACCGGCCGCGACGCCGCCCACAAACGCATGACCGATATGCTCAACAAAGGCGAACAACTGCCGGTGGATTTCACCAACAAGCTGATTTACTACGTCGGCCCCGTTGACCCCGTGCGCGACGAAGTGGTCGGCCCCGCCGGCCCCACCACCGCCACCCGCATGGACAAATTCACCCGCCAGATGCTCGAACAAACCGGCCTGCTGGGCATGATCGGCAAATCGGAACGCGGCGCCGAAGCCTGCAAAGCAATTGCCGACAACCAAGCCGTGTATCTGATGGCCGTGGGCGGCTCGGCCTACTTGGTGGCAAAAGCCATCAAAGCGGCCAAAGTGGTGGCCTTCCCCGAATTGGGCATGGAAGCGATTTACGAATTTGAAGTAAAAGATATGCCCGTTACCGTGGCCGTGGATGCCAGCGGCAAATCGGTGCATGCCATCGCGCCGAAACAATGGCAGGAAAAAATCGGCATCATTCCGGTAGAGGCATAACCGCCGTTTGTTCGACCGCATCATGCAATCAGGCCGTCTGAAAAATATTTTCGGCTTAATGGACATTTGGGTTGGTATTTCGAGAACTTAGCTTCTAATGGACATTTGGGTTGGTTTTCCAACCCTTTTTATCATTCAAATGCCAAAGAAATTATCTATAAACAATCGTTTAGTTTCTTCATTCATA
>JBHALY010000161.1:0-7732 GCA_041827905.1 Neisseria dentiae | reverse complement strand
CGCGGTTATCTCGATATGGCGCGCCACCGCGAACGGCTCACCATTCTCACCGGCGCATTAACCGATGTGGTGCTGTTCGACGGCAAACGCGCACGCGGCGTGCGCTTCGAACACCAAGGCCGTCTGAAAACGGTTGAAGCGCAGCGCGAAGTGATTGTGTGCGCCGGAGCGATTGCCTCGCCGCAGATTCTGCAACGCAGCGGCATCGGCCCCGGCGCATGGCTCAAAGAAGCGGGCGTGGCCGAAGTGCTCGATTTGCCCGGCGTGGGCAACAACCTGCAAGACCATCTCGAGCTTTACATGCAATACGAATGCAAAGAGCCGGTTTCCATCGCCCCCGCAACCAACTGGTGGAACAAGCCCGCCATCGGCGCCGAATGGCTGTTTTGCGGCACCGGCCTGGGCGCCACCAACCACTTTGAAGGCGGCGGCTTTATCCGCAGCCACGAAAAATTCGCCTGGCCGAATATCCAATACCACTTTCTGCCCATCGCCGTACGCTACGACGGCCGCAACGCCAGCAAAGCCCACAGCTTTCAGGCGCATGTCGGCTCGATGCGCTCGCCCAGCCGCGGCCGCGTGAAACTCAAATCGGCCAATCCCGCCGAGCATCCGAGCATACTCTTCAACTACATGAGCCACGAGCAGGATTGGGAAGAATTCCGCGCCGCCATCCGCATCACCCGCGAAATCATGAACCAGCCCGCGCTCGACCGCTATCGCGGCGCGGCGATCACGCCGTCTGAAAACCTGCAAAGCGACGCCGAGTTAGACGAATATGTGCGCAACCACGCCGAAACCGCCTACCACCCTTCCTGCACCTGCGCGATGGGCGAAGGCAGCGAGGCGGTAACCGACGGCGAAGGCCGCGTGCACGGCATAACCGGCTTGCGCGTGGTCGATGCCTCGATTATGCCCGACATCATCACCGGCAACCTCAACGCCACCACCATTATGCTGGCCGAGAAAATCGCCGACAAAATCCGCGGCCGCACACCGCTGCCCAAGTCCGACGCGCCTTATTACGTTGCCAACGGCGCACCGGTGCGCGGCGAGCCGAAACGCGGTTTATAAACGCAAGCAGGCCGAGGCTTTTGCAAAAATCCATTTTGATGCTGAATTTATTTATATTTCGAAACCTTTGCAAAACCGCCAGATGCGGATGCAGTTCAAGGCGTAGCAGCACAGCGGGTGCAGACATATCGAATAGATAGGCAAGCGAGCAGCGCACAACGCAGAAATGCGCCGCAGATGGCGGTTTTGCAAAGGTCTCATTTCGTCATACTCGGGCTTGACCCGAGTATCTGTTACCCCTTTAAAACGACAAGATGATCGGGTCAAGCCCGAGCATGACGCAAGTGTTTAAGGCATCGAAAAAAATTTTGCAAAGGTTTCAGGCCGTCTGAAAACTTTTCAGACGGCCTGTGCTGTTCAAAAAATTACGCCATATCCGGCTCAATCCGGTATATGCAGCCCGCCCCCCGCTTTCTTTTCGCGGAAATAATCGCGCATCGAGCCGCTGCTGCGGCCGTCCGGCGCATCCTGCTCGAATTTCCACACCGCATTGGTTCCGCCCCCGCCTATCGGGTGCGAACCGCTCAAGCCGATATAGCTGCCGAAATCGCTTACCGAAGTGCGGCTGTGGCGCTCGCCGCCGATTTTGGTTTGCGACACTTCCACGCCGCTGCGGATATTGCCGTAAAGCCGCACTTCCGCCGCCGCCACCGCCGGCAGCAGCGATGCCAGCAGCCAAACTGTTGCTCTGTTCATGATTGCACCGTTATTGGGTTACCGAATGCAAAAAGTGTAACAGATATGCGGTAAATAAATCATAATGAAAGCAAAGATTCAGGCCGTATCAAGGCCGTCTGAAACAGGAGAACCCCATGCACACCCTACGCGCCGCCGCCGTTCAAATGGTATCCGGCACCCGCCCCGAAGAAAACATCCGCACCATGCAGCGCCTGGTGGAAAAAGCCGCCGCCGCCGGATCCGCTTGGGTTTTGCTGCCCGAATACTGGCCGCTGATGGGCGTTAGCGACACCGACAAACTGGCCGTTGCCGAGCCTTTGGGCAGCGGGGCTTTTCAGACGGCCTTAAGCGAAACCGCCAAACAAAACGGCGTGGTGCTCTTCGGCGGCACGGTTCCGCTGCAAAGCCCCGATAAAAGCAAGGTGCTCAACACCATGCAGGTTTACGGCCGCAACGGCGAATGCATCGGCGCTTACAACAAAATGCACCTCTTCGGCTATTCGGGCTTGGGCGAACGCTATGCCGAGGCCGACACCATCTTGGCGGGCGCAAGCGTGCCGCATTTCAGCGCCGACGGCATCAATGTGGCTGCCGGCGTATGTTACGATTTGCGCTTTCCCGAATTTTTCCGCGCCCAGCTGCCGTTCGACGTGATGATGCTGCCCGCCGCCTTCACCTACACCACCGGCAAAGCGCATTGGGAGCTGCTGCTGCGCACCCGCGCCGTTGAAAACCAATGTTATGTGATTGCCTCGGCACAGGGCGGCACGCACGAAAGCGGGCGGCGCACCTTCGGCCACAGTATGATTATCGACCCGTGGGGCGAGATTCTCGACGTTTTGCCCGAAGGCGAAGGCATAGTGATGGCCGAACTCGATGCCGCCCGCCTGCAAAGCGTGCGCACGCGCCTGCCTGCGTTGGCGCACCGTTGTTTGTAAAGGCAGAATATTTACAAAACCCGCCCAAGCCGAAACCTTTTCCAAAATACGTTTTAGCCCAGAATTTATTGGTGTTTCGTGATACCCGGGCTTAACCCGGGCATCACGCAGAGGTTTTCAGATGCCGATATCGATTCTTGGCAAAAGCAAAGGCCGTCTGAAAAATATATTCAGACGGCCTTTGCTTTCGCAAAATGCCTGGCAAATGAATCAAACCACTTCCAACACAAAATAGGCTTTCAGCTTGTTGTATAAATCGTCGGTTACATTGATGCAGCCGTTGGTCATCACACGGTCTTTCACGCGGGAAGACGCGATGCGTTCCATACGCCGCTCTTCGGGCTTTAACGTCCACACGCGGTGGATGGCAAACATAAAGTCGCCGTCGTCTTTAAACTTCATCACATCGCCGCCGTAGCCGCGCTGGGCGGTTTTCACGATATTCAGGTCAAACGTGCCCTTGGGCGTGGTTTTGCCGATTAAAACGGGATAACAACGGTTGTTTTCCAGGCACAGCTCGGCGCGGTCGGTATAAACCACCGCTTTGCGTTTCTTCAAATGCTGAATGCTGCCGGCCTGAACAGCGAAGCTCAGGCCGAGCAGCATGGCAATGACTGCAAGTTTTTTCATCACAGTTTCTGCTTGTTATGCCAATGTGCGCTTGCTTATTGGCGGATACGCTTCGGAGAAGTTTCCACTTCGCGGACAATCACTTCGCGAACGGGTTCTTTCTCTTTCGGGCCGCAGCCTTCGGGCAGCCAGAAGAAGCTTTGCGCGTTCATTTTCTTGTCGAACAAGATTTTGTATTGGCAGGTTTTGTGTTCGCCGTTTTCACGGTAGTTGAACAGGTAGTCCCACTCGCGCACGAAGTATTGGCCTTCGTTGAAGTGCGGGCGGCCGATCAGGTTGTAGATCTGGTCTTTGTTCATACCCGCTTCGATTTGGCGCACGTTGTCCCAGTTGGGCCAAGAGCCGTGTTGGCTGCCGCTGTGGCGGAAGGTGGTTTTTTCGGGGTTCGGCCATACGGGGCTGTCGGTAGTGCCTTCTTTGCTTACTTTGCTCAAGTTACCGCAGGCGGCCAGAGCAAGGGCGGCGGCTACGGGTAAAATCAATGCAGACAGTTTCATTATGATTTCCTTTCAATCATGTAATCTTTGAGAAAGGCCGCCGTTTTCAGACGGCCTTTGCCGTTATTACCACTGGTAACCCAAGCTTGCGCCCCAGTTCACATCTTTGCGGGTGTTCACGCCCACGCCGAATTTGGTCGACCATTTGTTGTTGTCGGAGTTATGCGCATAACCCACGGCCAAGGCCTGTTGGTTGCGGTAACCGCCCACAGCGGCAGACACCAAGCTCTTGCCCGGCTCGTTCGGGCGTTGCAAAAAGCCGATGGCGGTGGCACCGGCGATACCGGCGCGCAGATCTTTATCCATATCGCCAACATGTTGGTAAACATTGTTTACGTTGTTATTAACATTGGTGATTTGGTTGCCCAAGTTGGTGATGTTGGTGGTGTTGGTGTTCACCTGTTGAGCCACGCTGTACAACTGGCTGCCGTTGATGGCATCGGTGCTGGTGGCGTTTATGCGGCCGGCGGCAACATTGGTAACGGTACGCTCGGCACCTGAAGAACCCACGCTAACGGTGCCCACCGGCGAAGTACCCGCGAAACCGCCGTAAGTCAGGTTGCCCACGGTTGCACTGTTGGTGCCAACGGCATCAGCAGTAACTGAAGAATTACCTAATGCTACAGAATTAGCGTGAGTAGCCTGAGCGCTAGTACCGATAGCAATTGAATTCGCTGCACTTGCTTTAGAGTTCCGGCCAAGCGCAATTGCCTGATTCCCACTCGCTGCAGCAGTATAACCTAATGCAGTCGCATAACTACCCGTAGCTTTGGCATCCGCGCCAATACTAGTAGACGATACCCCAGTTGCTTCTGAACGCATACCAAAAGCAGCAGCATTATCTTGAGAAGCCTTTGCTGCATAACCTATTGCAGTTGCTTGGTTACCAGCCGCACTCGCACCAGAACCAAACGCACTAGCGTTACTTCCTGTAGCTTTCGAATTCTCTCCCACAGCAGTACTTGAGACGCCTTGAGCTTTAGCCATAAAACCGAAAGCTGATGATGATTGACCAGAAGCTTCTGACTGATTACCAACAGCCGTAGCCTGTGATGCAGTCGATTTTGCACCTCCACCAATAGCCGCACTACCATATCCTGCCGCGTCAGCACTCGCTCCAATAGCAATGCTACTTTTACCACCTGCGGAAGCAACACTACCAAGTGCAACACCCTCGTATCCGGCTGCAGATACTGCTCTACCAATAGCAACAGCTTTCTCTCCAGTTGCTCCCAAGCTGTTGTTATTTACATCACTTATTGAATTACCGCCGCCTCCGACACTGAAATATTGAACATTATTGGTCGTGCCTGCCACATAAGCCACATTGGCATACGCACCAGAAGCCATAGTCATCAAACCGGCGGCAACAGACGCAGCCAGCAGACGGGGTTTTACATTGGTTTGAACATTTTTACGGTTCATGGTTATCTCCCGATAAGTAAAGAGTATCGTCCCAGCCTGTATATCTGACTCGGCCGCAAACAGCCGCATACCGCTTGTTTGCAGAACCGGCTTTCCGATACGGTTAAAATTACTGAAACCCGGCCGTAACCAATCAAACTGCTGGGCGGCCTTATCCGTTTCTTGATTTCAATAATATAACTTAACGGCATTTGACCAAAGTAAAATTTAACAATGAAAACCTTGGTTTTTATTACCATTTTTCCCAATACGGGATATATTTTTTACAAAAATAATAACTAAAGATAATAATTCAATCATTATTTCTTTACCGTTTTAAATTAAATTTAAAATTAAATTTACATTAATTTAAAAAATTTCCAATAAAGAATACGTTTTTTTATTTGTTTTATTTACAAGTCATTAAATAAAAGAAAATCGGTTGAACTTAATCTATGAAATATTCAATTTGTTTATTTATGAATATTGAATATTTTTGCTTAAAATCCGCCACTTGGCTCCGTTGAAATGAAGTTTCAAAACTGTTGCATTTTTTACACTTCTATATAAAACCGCTGCCGAATCTATATTTTTCAGCAATGCAGTAATCGCCATTCCGTGCGAAACCAGCAGCACATTGCCGCCTTCAGGCACGCTTTCTACCAATTGCGCCATCCCTTTTTGCAAACGGGCAACAAACTGCCGTTCGGTTTCCGCCAGTTTTAAAGGATCGAGGGCGCTGACGCTTTCCGCCAAAATATTATGTGTGCCGTGGCGGTAGCGGTTCAGCCAGGTTTCCACATCGGCCCCGCCTTGGTGGGCAGCTGCCATTTCATACACGGTTTGCGTTTTCTCGCCTTCAAAACCGCCGAAACAATATTCGCGCAATGCTTCCAATGCAGTGATTTGCAGCCCCTCCTGCCCCGCCGCCCGTAAAACCAGCCGTGCGGTTTCCAGGGCGCGCGGGCTGCTGCTGGCAAATGCGGCGTCAAACACCGCCTCGCTCCGCAAACTGTTTCCCAGCGCCAAAGCCGCCTCCCGGCCTTCGGGCATCAGCGGCGAATCGCTCCAACCTTGCAGACGGCCCACCGCATTGAATACGGTTTTGCCGTGGCGCACCAAATAAAGCGTGATTTCCATGTTTTTCCTTAAATTTTCTTTTCAGACGGCCTGTGGCGCTGCAAAGGCGCCGGCTCTTGTAATTTTAATACAAAGCCCGCCATCAAAACGGCGGTGATTGCACCCTATGCTTTGGCCTGCACCGCTATTTCCGTTGTGTTTGCGCTATCTCAAACTCCTGCCCGATACTGCCCGAAATAAAACCGTTCAGGTAAAATAACCATTGGTTAACGTTTGCACACTTTTTATCACTATATAAGCGGCTTATTCATTATGTATTCTTTTTTACGCCCCTTTTTATTCAAAACCGATCCTGAAAAAGCACACCACTTCACTTTGGCCGCTCTGGGCACCGCCTACCGGCTCGGCCTGCTGCCCAAGGTAAACAACCAAACCCGCCCTACCCGCCTGATGGGCTTGGATTTGCCCAACCCCGTGGGGCTGGCTGCAGGCATGGATAAAAACGGGGAATATATCGACGCGCTGGCCACGCTGGGCTTCGGTTTTATCGAAGTGGGCACGGTAACGCCGCGCCCGCAAAGCGGCAATCCGCAGCCGCGCCTGTTCCGCCTGCCGGAACACGAGGCCGTTATCAACCGCATGGGGTTCAACAACCACGGCATCGACGCGATGGTGAAAAACATCCAAAACAGCCGCTATAACGGCATTCTCGGCATCAATATCGGCAAAAACGCCGACACGCCTATTGAAAAAGCGGCCGACGATTATTTGATTTGTTTGGAAAAAGCCTATGCTTATGCAGGTTATATCACGGTGAATATTTCTTCGCCCAACACCAAAAACCTGCGCGATTTGCAGGGAGGCGACGAGTTGAGCCGGCTGCTTTACACGTTAAAAAACAAACAGTCGCGCCTGGCTGCCGTGCATAACCGTTATGTGCCGCTGGCGGTGAAAATCGCCCCCGATTTAAGCGAAGCGCAAATCGCCGATATTGCCCATATCGCCGAACAAACCGAAATCGACGGCATCATAGCCACCAACACCACCATCGATAAAACCGCCCTCGGCGACCATGCGCTGGCCGACGAACAAGGCGGCTTGAGCGGCCGGCCCGTGCGTGAAAAAAGCAATCTGGTACTCTCGCAACTGGTGCGGCATCTCGACGGCAAACTGCCGGTTATCGGCGTGGGCGGAATTCTCAGCGGAGAAGATGCGGCGGAAAAAATGCGTTTGGGCGCCGCCGCCGTGCAGCTTTACAGCGGTATGGTTTTCCGCGGCCCGGATTTGGTGCGCGATTGTTTGAAGTCTTGCGTTTAAGGCAAGAAAAGATATCAGGCTCCCGCCCGAATATAACGAAAGTTATGCAAATACGGCGGCTTTAAAATTCGCTCAGGCCGTCTGAAAAATAAAAAAGAGCAGCGTTGCGTTTCT
>JBHALY010000160.1:0-2910 GCA_041827905.1 Neisseria dentiae | reverse complement strand
GGCACGGGCATATCGGCAAACGCCGTGCCTTTGGGGAAATGTTTGACTTCAAAGCCGTCGCGCAGGTATTGCGGAATCGAGGCGACGCCGCCGGTTTGCATGGCCAGCGCCAGCGGGGCGAGCTTGAGCGCGTCGGCGGCTTTGGTAAAGGCTTTGTAGGTGGACGCCTGTTTGTCGGGCGCGTGCAGGATGGTTTTCAGATCGGCGGCGATTTCAGACGGCATATCGCCCTGTTTGAGCGCTTCCGACCAGGCTTCGATTTGCGCGTCCTGCTGTTTTTTGCGCTCCACCGCCGCCAGCGCCTGTTTGAGCGTTTCTTCGGGGGCGGCCTTGAAAATACCTTTGGCTTTTTTATAGAAATACATCGGCGCGGCATAAAGCGCCATCAGCGTGCCCGCCAGCTCGGTTTTGGTGGGCGGGTGGCCGAAGTATTCTTCGGCGATGGCTTCGGCGCTGAATTCTTCTTCGCCGCACACTTCCCACAGCAGGTCGGTGTCGATTTCGGCGGCTTCGGCTTGCGCCTGATTCAAAAAAGCGTCCATCGGGGTGTCGAATTCGACGAACACGTTGACCGCTTTCACTTTGGTGCGTTTGCCGTGCTGGGTGTCGGCCTGATAGGTGGCGTCGTTTTTCTGCACCACGGCGGCCACTTTGAATTGGCCGGATTCTTCGTAAAAAATATTCATATAAAAGCTTAAAAGCTAAAAGCGCAGTCGGAAAAGCGCGTGATTTTAACAGGATTCGCACAGGCCGTCTGAAAGGTTTGTGCGGCGCACGGAGACACCGGCAACCTTTCAGACGGCCTATGCGGATTTTGCAAAGCCCCTGGTGTGGTTGTTAACGGCTCAGTTTTCCTTCTCCCGCCGCGTGTGGATATCGAACTCCGCCAGCGTGATGTTGAGCGCGTTCAAACACGGCGACATAATCTCGGCAACGGCACCGTCGACGCCGTCGCTGCTTTGGCCGACGGGGCGGTAAACAAACAGCCTGAACAAATCGTTCAGCCCGATGGCTTCGGCATTGGTTTTCAGCACCCAACCCTGTTTGCCCAAATACACATAACCGTGGCGGGCGAGTTTTTCGAGCAGTTCGCCCAATTCGTCGTAGCCCATATTGATGTGCGGGCGGAAATCCTGCACCCTGAGCGCGCCGCCGGTTTGTTGGGCTTCGTTGAGCAGCAGCAAAATTTTCAACACATCGTCAAACCGCCCGCGCGCATCGAAACCGCGCCGGAACGCCTCGCCCTGCCAGTAGGAAAGCGAAGCGGTGAGCACCGCGCCGGAGAGCACCAGCATCCACAGCAAATTGAGCCACAGCAGAAAAAACGGCACCGCCGCAAACGCGCCGTAAATCAGCGTGTAGCCCCGAAACGTGCCGATATACCAGGCAAAACCGTAGCGGGCGGCCTCAAGCAAAACCGCCGTTACCGCCGCCCCGAGCAGCGCATGGCGGGCGGGTACGAAGCGGTTGGGCACCAGCCGGTAGAGCAGCCACAACAGCAGCGTGCTGAACAATATCGACGCACTGATGCGCACCGCCGCCGCCAACAGCGGATAATTTTCGCCGAACGGGCTATATTTGAGCAGCGACGACCACAGCGACAAACCCACGCCCAACGCCAGCGGGCCGAACGTGAGCAGCGCCCAATACACCAAAAACTGCATCATCAGCGGCCGCTGCGTGCCCACGCGCCAGATTCGGTTGAACGTTTGGTCGATGGTTTGGATCAGCATCAGCGAAGTAACACCCAGCATAATGATGCCGATGGCCGTCAGCCCGCTGGCTTTCTCTTTAAACGCATCGATATATTCAAACAAAGTGTCCGCACCCTGCGGCACGATGGTTTGGTTGACAAACTGCACGAAAGAAGCGGAAAGCTCGTCGAACACCGGAAAAGCCGATACCACCACCAACGTTACCGTCAAAACCGGCACCAGCGCCAAAAGCGTGGTAAACGTGAGGCTGGCCGACACCTGCGGCACGCGGATTTCCATAAAACGGCGGTACACAAACCACGCAAACCCGCCCAAACGCGAAGCGCGCACGGCTTGCCACCAAGATAAATCAGGCATATTCTTCCACTTTCTTATTGATTCACCGATTTAACGTTTTCAGACGGCCTGCACCATAATAGGCCGTCTGAAAACATACCCAATTGTAACGGAAAGCCGCAATGAGCCAAAACCCTTTGAAAATACTTGTTTTATACTATTCCCAACACGGCGCCACGCAAAACCTTGCCCGCCAAATCGCGCGCGGCGTCGAAAGCGTGGCCGGCTGTGAAGCCGTGCTGCGCACCGTGCCGAAAGTGTCTGCCGTGTGCGAGGCGGTCGAAGCCGACATTCCCGCCGAAGGCGCACCTTATTGCAGCGCCGAAGACCTCAAAACCTGCGCCGCCCTTGCCCTGGGCAGCCCCACCCGTTTCGGCAATATGGCCGCCGCCATGAAATACTTTATCGACGGCACCATTGCGCAATGGCTGGGCGGCGAACTTATCGGCAAGCCCGCCACCGTGTTCACCAGCACCGCCAGCCAGCACGGCGGGCAGGAATCCACCCTGCTCACCATGATGCTGCCCCTGCTGCACCACGGCATGATTATCAGCGGTGTGCCGTTTAGTGAAGCCGCCCTCAACCAAACCCGCAGCGGCGGCACACCCTACGGTGCATCGCACGTGGCCGGGGCGGAGGGCAAACCGGAATTGAGCAGCGAAGAGCAGCAAATCGCATTCGCACAAGGCAAACGTTTGGCCGAGCTGGCCGTCAAACTGGCCGTCTGAAAACATCTTATAACCACACAGCAGGAGAAACCCGCATGACCGTATTACCAAGCAAACCCGCGCTGGAAACCGCCCTGAACCACCGCTCCATCCGCAAATTCACCGGCGAGCCGATTGCCCCCGAAATGTTT
>JBHALY010000159.1:0-9504 GCA_041827905.1 Neisseria dentiae | reverse complement strand
TCGCTGCGCACGGGGCGGCTCGAACGGTTATCCAAAGCCAGATCGGGGTTGGTGGTTTGGCGCTCTTTCAAGAAGTAGTCGTTACCGCGGGTAACCAAGCCTTCGGGGGCTTTCATACCTGTCGAAGGCACACCTTTGAGCGCGAAACGCATGTATTCCACCCACACCGGCAGGGCAATTCTGCCGCCGTAGCCTGCGTTACCCATGCTTCTCGGTTTGTCGTAACCGATATACACCGCCGTAACGACATCGGGGTTGAAGCCCACAAACCATGCGTCTTTGTTGTCGTTGGTGGTACCGGTTTTGCCGGCGATATCCGAACGGCCCAATGCGCGGGCACCCGTGGCCGTGCCCGAACGCACGACATCCTGCATCATTTTATACATGATATAGGCGTTGCGCGGATCGATTACCTGCGGAGCGTTTTTACCGGCTTCCAGCGGCTGCATCTGCGCACGCAGACGGCCCTGACCGTCGTAAATGCGGTCGATCACATAAGAAGACACTTTATACCCGCCGTTGGCAAACACGGTATAGCCTTCGGCCATCTTCATCGGCGTCGTCTCACCCGTGCCCAGCGCCATCGAAAGCCCTGCGGGGATTTCAGACGGCTTGAAGCCGAAACGCTGGATATATTCTTGTGCATAACCCACTCCGATAGACATCAGAATGCGGATAGACACCATATTTTTCGAAGCCGTTAAGGCTTGGCGGAGGGTAATGAAACCGGCGTAGCGGCCATCTGCATTTTTGGGGCTCCAAACCGCGCCGTTTTTGCCCTGCCCCGGCAGATTAATCGGCGCATCGTTGATCGACGTGGCCATGGTCATGCCTTTGGCCAAACCCGCCGAATAAACGAAAGGTTTGAACGATGAACCCGGCTGGCGTTGCGCCTGTGTGGCACGGTTGAAGGTTCTGCTGTGGAAATCGTAACCGCCCACCAGCGCGCGAACCGCGCCGGTTTTGGCATCAAGCGACACCAGCGCGCCTTGAAGCAGCGGCTCTTGCCCCACCGACCAGCGCTTGCCGTTTTGTTTTACCCGGATAACCGCTCCGCGGCGTATCTGCGCATCACCCATTTTTTTATTGTTGACGGCCTTGGCCGCAAAACCCAGCTCGGCATTGTCCAATGTGGTTTGGTTACCGTTGGGCAATTGGACTCTCACGCCTTTTTTGGAAACATCCAACACCACCGCAGGCATCATGCCGTCAACTGCATAAAGCGTTGAAAGATATTGCCCCGCCGTTTCTTCGGCATCATCGGTTTTGCTCAAATCCAGATAGTGTTCCGCACCGCGGTAGCTGCTGCCGCGGTCGAAACCGCGCAGGGTTTTGCGCAATGCCTCGGTTGCCGCACGCTGGTTGGCTGAGTTCACCGTGGTATAAACCCTGAAGCCCTGCGTATAAGCCTCTTCGCCGTATTTATCGTAAAGCTCCTGACGCACCATTTCAGCCACATACAGGGCACTTTGGTTGATTTTCTGCACATAGCGCTTGTATTGAAGCTCTTCCGCCAACGCCTCGTCGCGCTCCTGCGGCGTAATCATTTTTTCCTCAACCATATTGTTGAGAATATATTTCTGACGCAACTGGGCGCGCTCGGGATTCACAATCGGGTTAAATGTAGAAGGTGCCTTCGGCAGACCGGCCAAAATCGTGGCTTCGGCCAAAGTTAAATCTTTGACGTCTTTATTGAAATAAATCCGTGAAGCGGCGGCAAAGCCATAGGCGCGCTGCCCCAGATAAATTTGGTTGAAATAAAGCTCGAGAATCTGATCTTTGCTCAACGACTGCTCGATTTTATAAGCCAACAGCGCTTCGTTGAATTTACGGGTGAAGGTTCGTTCATTGCTCAAATAGAAATTACGCGCCACCTGCTGGGTAATCGTACTCGCGCCCGACTGCACGCCACCGGTCAGATTACCCACCGCCGCACGCATCACACCGATAACGTCCACGCCCCAGTGGTCGTAAAAACGTTTGTCTTCGGCAGCCACCACGGCATCTTTCAACACTTGCGGAAAATCACTGATTTTGGTGAACGAGCGTCTTTCTTCGCCATAAACACCGATAACCTCACCGTCGGAAGAGTAAACCGTCAGCGGCATTTTGGGTTGGTAGTGTTGTACAGCGTCCAATGAAGGCAGCTTCGGGTAGGTAACCAAAATAGCTATTGCAACCAAACCTACAACAAAAAGAACCAAACCCAAAATCAAACCGATACAGGTCGTTATAATTTTTTTAATCATGACTAATTAATAAAGTTACCATTAAAAGCATTAAATAAAGTAAAATAGGTAAAGATTCATCAATACAAGGTTATGTTTTTGTAAACCCAAATGGAATCCGTTACGGAATATAAAACTGTTACTCACCCCACATAACAGGGACGTTACATCATGCGATTAGCAAAAAAACAAAAGAATACAAATAGTAAAACGTCATCCAACCTCACCCACCGCTCGGCGGTAGGCATCGATATCGGACAGCACGCCATCAAGATGGTGCAATTGTCAGGGCGTAGTTTAAACCAAATCCAGTTGGAAAAATACGTTATTACCAAACTGCCTAAAAATATTATCAAGGGCAATAAAATACAAGACTACGAACAACTTGTTACATATCTGCAACATTCCTATGCGCAACTTCACACTTCCGCTAAGAATTTCGTTGCGGCCCTGCCACAAAGTTTGGCCACCATCGAAACCGTTGTGTACAACGAAAAAGAAACCGATCTGGATCTGGACGGCTTCGCAGAATTCGAAGTGTCCCAAATCGCCCCCGTCGAAGAAATGAACTTCGACTATCAAACCGTCGGCACCTCCGTCGTACCCGTCGGCCAACGTGTTTTGCTCACCGCCGCCCGAAAAGACGACGTCGAACCGCGTATCGAAGCCTTTGAAAACGCCGACTTGCCGCTTGCCGCCATGGATATCGACCTGTTCGCGCAGAATAATGCCTTTTCTTTCTGGATCAACCAGCACGCGCCCGAACTGGAGCATGAAAAAATCGCCGTTTTCGGTATTCATGCCACACAAATGTATGCGGCAATCGCCCAAAACGGCCAGATTCTTTATAAACAGGAAACTCCGGTCAGCACGGAACAACTCAACCAGCTGATCCAGCGCACTTATCAGGTTACCGAAGAAAAAGCCGCACAAATGATGAATGCGGCCACCAAGCCTTCCGACTACCAAAGCGCCGTCGCCGACCGCTTCAATATCCAAGTGGCCCAAGAAATACAACGGGTATTGCAGTTTTACTACGCTACACAATCGAGCGAGCAATACTCCAACGTAAAACACATTCTGCTCACCGGCACCGCATCACAGCAACCCGGTTTGGCTGAAACCATTTTTTCGCACACCAACACCGCCACCGAATGTGTCCACCCGATTCTGTATGCAAGCAACAGCAATAAAGTAGATATTTCACAACTACAAATAGATGCACCGACTTTAACACTGGCCTTCGGCTTGGCATTAAGGGGACTGTAACATGATTGAATTAACCAAGATTAATCTTCTTCCTTACCGGGAAGAGATCCAACAAAAGAAAAAGCAGCAGTTCAAAACACTGATGCTGTTTGCCCTGCTCGTGGGCATCGGCCTGTCGGCACTGGCTTATTTAGGTATCGGCAATGCCGTCGGCAGCCAAGAAAAACGCAATGAGTTTCTCAGCCAGCAAATTACCAAACTGGAAGAAGACCTGCTTGAAATCAACAAGCTGCAAAAAGAAAAAGAAGATTTTCTTGCCAGAAAGCAAAAGGTTGAAGAGTTGCAGGAAAAAAGGTTTCAGGCGGCCTATATCATCGACACGCTTAACGTGTTGATTCCCGAAGGCACCTATCTCACCGCAATTAACGCCGAAAACCCCACCACTTACACTGTAAGCGGCAAAGCCACCAGCGACAACAAAATCGCCATGTTTATGCGTTCCATCCCCAGCACGGGCATTTTCATGCAACCGGAACTGCTAAACATCAAAAAAGTGGATAACGCACAAGAATTTACATTGAAAGTGCTTTTAAACCAGGCTTATTACACATTACCGGCAGCAAACGGCCAAGCACCCGCCCAAGCCGCAACCGCCGCACAAGGGAAATAAAACATGGCTGCAAACTCACTTAAAAACCTAGATATCAAAACCCTCCATTTGCTGAATATGCCCGCCAAGTTGGCTTTGGCAGGTTTGGTGGTTGCCGGCGTTTTGGTTTTGGGCTATGTCGCCCTTTTCCGCTCCCAGTTGGAAACACTGGATGCCGCCAACGCCAAAGAAATCGAGCTGAAAGAAACCTACACGAAAAAAAGCATCGAAGCGGCAAACTTGGATAACTTAAAGGCTGAATTGGATGCCATCCGTTCATCGTTCAACGTTTTGCTCAAACAATTGCCCACCGATGCCGAAATTCCCAATCTGATTCAGGAACTACATCAGGCAGGCGCAACTAACGGACTGCGTATGGACAGCGTTACCCCTAGCGCACCGGTAAACGACGGCCCCATTCAGGCTTTGCCGTATGAAATCGCCATCACCGGAAAATACGGCCAAATCAGCCAGTTTGCCCGCGACGTCGGCACACTTTCACGGATTATTACGCTGGAATCGCTGAAAATCAGCAATAAAGACGACAAAAACAACCTGCTGACCTTGAGTGCTACGGCCAACACCTATAAAGCCCGCCCTGCCGAAGAAGTGGCAGCAGAGCTTGAAGCGGCCAAAGCAGCCAGCGAGGCACAGAAACCCCAATAACCCCTGAGAGAACCACCATGAAAAACAAAATACTGCTCGCAGGCATATTGGCGTTATCCGCCTGCACACCGGCCCACGAAGATTTGAACCAATGGATGAACGATACCCGCCAGCAGGCCAAATCTAAAGTGATTCCTTTTGAAGCACCCTCAGTCAGCCAGGCCAAAACCTACACACCGCCCAACCACAGCGGCCTGAATGCCTTCGACAGCAAACGTTTGAATGCAGCACAGCAGGGAGCCAACGCTCCAAACACCAACCGCCCGAAAGAAGTGCTGGAAAACTTTAGTTTGGAAACGCTGAAATATGTAGGCACTTTAAGTAAAGGAAACCGGGTTACCGGTTATGTAGAAGCCGACGGCCACGTTTACACCGTACAACCGGGCAACTACATCGGCCAAAATTACGGTCGGATTCAAAGCATCACACCCGACCTGATTACGATTACGGAGCTTGTAGAAGACACCTACGGCAACTGGACCTACCGAAAAGCAGAACTACCGTTGAGCAGCGCCGACAACAACGCCGCTCAAAACAACAAATAACAAGGGGCTTTACTCATGAACTCACGCAACATTAAAAAAATATTCGCCGCCGTCAGCGTCGGTTTTGCCGTTCAGACGGCCTTTGCAGGCAATATCACCGATATCAATGTATCGTCTTTGCCCAACAACCAAAAAATCATCAAAATCAAATTTGATAAAGATGTAGCCACACCGCGCGGCTTCATCACCACCACCCCTGCGCGCATCGCCTTGGACTTCAGCAACACCAACGTGCAATTGCCGCAACCCGTTTTGGAATATGCCGACCCGTTGATCAATCAGATTACCGCCGCCCAAAACGACAGCCGTGCGCGCATTCTGCTCGGCCTGAACAAAGCCAGCCAATACAACACCGAAATCAAAGGCAACGAAGTATGGGTATATGTGAGCGAGGCGGCTGACCAAACCACCCGCACGCCGCAACAACGTAACCATACGGCTGTTGCCGCCGCACCTGCCGCACCCGCTGCCGTTACCGCTCCCCGCCGCGAGCAGGCGGCCGCATCTGCCAATATCGACTTCCGCAAAGGTGCACGCAACTCAGGCATTATCGAGCTGAGCGCACCCAGCTTTACCGGCCAACCGGATATCAAAAAGCAAAGCGACCGCATCACCGTTACCCTGAAAAACCATCCGCTGCCCGCCCAAGCGCAACGCAGCTTGGATGTAAGCGACTTCAACACGCCTGTCCGCAACGTTACGATGAAACGTATCGGCAACGACACCCAACTGGTTATCCGCAACCACGGCAGCTGGGATGTGAATACGCAATCCGCCAACGGCCGCTTCAGCTTTGAAATCAGCCAGAAAACCAACGTCGCTTCGCAGGGTTTGTCCGCCACGCCCAACAAATCGTTTAACGGCCGCAAAATTTCTTTAGACTTCCAAGACGTGGAAGTGCGCACCATTTTGCAGATTCTCGCCAAAGAATCCGGCATGAACATTGTTGCCAGCGACACCGTTAACGGCAAAATGACCCTTTCCCTGAAAGACGTGCCGTGGGATCAGGCGTTGGATTTGGTGATGCAGGCGCGTAATCTCGATATGCGCCGCCAAGGCAATATCATCAACGTTGCACCCCGTGAAGAACTGCTGGCAAAAGACAAAGCCACTTTGCAGGCCCAAAAAGAAATCGACGACCTCGGCCCCTTATTGTCGCAAACCTTCCAGTTGAAATACAAAAATGTGGAAGAGTTCCGCAAAATCCTGCGTTTAGACGAGAGCGGCAACAGCAGCGACCGCAACACCTTGTTGAGCGGACGCGGCAGCGCTCTCATCGACCCTGCCACCAACACTCTGATTATTACCGACAACCGCCTCGTTATTCAGAAATTCCAAAAACTGATTGAAGAGCTGGATGTGCCCACCCGCCAAGTGATGGTGGAAGCACGTATCGTCGAAGCGGAAGACGGCTTCTCACGCAATATTGGGGTGAAATTCGGCTACACCGGTGTAAACGGCCGCTCCACTTGGGGTTCAAACTGGACGAATGCAGTTAATAACTCCGGCACTGCTTATAACAACGGTGTAACGCTGGCTAATGCCGTTCTCAGCGGTTCGTCAACCATTCCCACCACCACCCCGTTGGAAATGAGTCCGAACATCAGCCTGCCGGTTGCCGCCGCCACTTCCAGCATTGCATTGGTGCGAGCAGTTTCTTCCGGAGCCTTGGGTTTGGAACTGGCAGCCATGCAGGAACAAAGCAAAGGTAAAATTATTTCCAATCCGCGCGTGTTAACCCAAGACCGCAAAGAAGCCAAAATCGAATCGGGTTCGGAAATTCCTTATGAAGAGGCCACCTCCAGCGGCGCCACTTCCATCACATTCAAAAAAGCCGTGTTGGGTTTGACCGTTACCCCCAACATCACGCCCGACGGCCAAGTGATTATGAGCGTGAAAATCAATAAAGACAGCCCGCAAGATTGTATCACCGGCGGCGTAACCACCAAATGTATCAGCACCAAACAGCTGCAAACCCAAGCGATGGTGGAAGACGGTGGCACGCTGATTGTGGGCGGTATTTATGAAGAAGAAAACGGCAATACCGTGGCCAAAGTTCCCCTGCTGGGCGATATTCCCGTGGTGGGCAACCTCTTCAAATCGCGCACCCGTTCAGAAAAACGCCGCGAGCTGCTGATTTTCATCACACCGCGCATTATGGACCATGTGGGCAGCAACCTGCGCTACTAAGGCCGTCTGAAAACCTTTTGGAAAAATATACACTTTAAACACTTCGCGTATATTTTCGTTTACAATGCCTGCTATGGAAAACATAGCAGGCAATTTATTTTTAATCGGACTGATGGGGGCGGGCAAAACCACGCTGGGCAAGCATATCGCCCAAATACTGAACCGCCCTTTCTACGATAGCGATCAAGAAATCTGCAAGCGCACCGGCGTGTCGATTCCGACCATTTTCGAGCTGGAAGGCGAGCAGGGGTTCCGCGACCGCGAAGCCGCGATGATAGACGAGCTGACCGCGCTGGATAACATCGTGCTGGCCACCGGCGGCGGCGCGGTGATGCGTGAGGAAAACCACCGCAGGCTGCGCGAACGCGGCACCGTGGTGTATCTGCACGCCTGCCCCGACGTGCTGCTCGAACGCACCCGCTGCGACACCAACCGCCCGCTGCTGCAAGTGGCAGACCCATTGGCCAAACTGCAAGAGCTATACAATGTGCGCGATAACGTTTACCGCTCCGCCGCCCATATCGTTATCGAAGCCAATCGGCAAAACTGCCACAAAACCGCCGAAAACCTGTTGCAGGCTTGGGCGCAGAAACAAACATAGCCGTTGCCCCGCCGTTTTTTTACAGCTTCAGAAACCTTTATAAATTCGCTCAGGCCGAGACCTTTGCAAATTCGTTCAAGCCGTCTGAAATATCCAACCACCGTCATGCTCGGGCTTGACCCGAGCATCTTTTTGTTGTTAAAAAATAGAAGATACTCGGGTCAAGCCCGAGTATGACGAAGATATTTTAAGATTCTGAAATGAATTCTTTGTAGGATTCCCGGCCTGTAGATTTTTCAAGTTGCTTAGGCCGAAACCTTTATAAAACCGCTTAAGGCCGTCTGAAATATTTGACTTTGTCATTATCGGGCTTGACCCGATAATCCAGTATTTGCCATTCAGGCGAAAGGCGGATATTTCAGAATCATCCGGCACCGGATTGCCGGGTCAAGCCCGGCAATGATTGGCTGATGTTACCTGAAACCGTGTTCGCATTAAGTTTTCAGACGGCCTTAAGGCGGTTTTGCAGAAGTTCCGGCCTGCTTGATAATCACAACCCTGTTATTGTATTTTCGCCACCCGATATAAACGGACACCACCATGCGCACCCTAACCGTAGCCACCCCCTCCCACCAATATCCCATCTTTATCGGCGAAAACCTGATTGCCCAAGCCGACACCCTGCTGAAACCTTATTTGAGCAAAAAAGCAGCCATCGTTACCAACGAAACCGTTGCCGCCCTATACCTGCCTGCTTTTCAGACGGCCTTAAACAAGCTCGGTATCGAACATTTCGATATTGTGCTGCCCGACGGCGAACAACACAAAAACTGGCAAACCCTCAACCTGATTTTCGACGGCCTGATGCAGAACCGCGCCGACCGCAAAACCACGCTGATCGCCTTGGGCGGCGGCGTTATCGGTGACATCGTCG
This sequence comes from Neisseria dentiae, assembly GCA_041827905.1. Classification (GTDB taxonomy): domain Bacteria; phylum Pseudomonadota; class Gammaproteobacteria; order Burkholderiales; family Neisseriaceae; genus Neisseria; species Neisseria dentiae_B. The sequence continues at coordinate 542 of JBHALY010000159.1, read as the reverse complement.
GCTTTGCCGCCGCCACCTACCAGCGCGGCATACCGTTTATCCAAGTCCCCACCACCCTGTTAAGCCAGGTCGATTCATCGGTGGGCGGCAAAACCGCCATTAACCACCCGCTGGGTAAAAACATGATCGGTGCGTTTTACCAACCCCGCGCCGTACTTGCCGACTTAAGCACGCTTGCCACCCTGCCTGCACGCGAGCTTTCCGCAGGCATGGCAGAAGTGATCAAATACGGCGCGCTGGGCGACCTCGATTTCTTGAGCTGGCTCGAAAACCATATGCCCGAACTGATGCGGCAGGAGCCCGCCCCGCTGGCCGAAGCCGTGTACCACTGCTGCAAAATGAAAGCCGACATCGTCGCCCAAGACGAAACCGAACAAGGCATCCGCGCATGGCTCAACTTAGGGCACACTTTCGGCCACGCCATCGAAGCCGAAATGGGCTACGGCGTATGGCTGCACGGCGAAGCCGTGGCCGCAGGCATGGTGCTGGCCTGCCGCCTGTCGGAAACTTTAGGCCGTCTGAAACCTGCCGACACCCAACGC
>JBHALY010000158.1:0-3429 GCA_041827905.1 Neisseria dentiae | reverse complement strand
GCCGGATCAGTAGTTTCCTGCGGCTTGCAGGCCGCCAGCAAGGCCGCAGCCGCAACAGCAAGCAGAATACGGCGGGGGGTCGGTTTGAACATGGCATTCTCCTGAATTGTTCAGATGAAATCAGTTTCCGCCATCTTAACCTGTTTACAGGTTTTAATGTTGCCCAACCGCCTGTTTCAGGTCAAATTCAGCACGTTTTTCCGCACAAACGCCAACTGCGCCAAACATACTTTTATTCCATTTATTTTCAAGCAATTGTAAAAACAGCCCGAGAAATCCCCACACAAGGCTTTACAAGATTTTTTTTGGCACTATAATAGCCAACTCTTCACCTGCCCAGGTGGCGAAATTGGTAGACGCAGGGGACTCAAAATCCCCCGCCGAAAGGTGTGTCGGTTCGAGTCCGACCCTGGGCACCACACAAAACCGCTTTTTAGCGGTTGTTTTTTTGCCGGAAGCAACCGCCGTCATTCCCAATACCCCCGAGACCTTTGCAAAAAAACCAATTCAACCCTAAAAAGGTTTGTGCCTCGTCATTCCCGCGTAGGCGGGAATCCAGCCTTTAAACCATTAAGTATTTTATTTCAATAGTTTACGAAAAACGACTAGATTCCCGCCTACGCGGGAATGACGATGGTTGAATATTTCAGACGGCCTAAATGAATTTTGCAAAGGTCTCCCGTTAAAAAAGCTGCCGTACACACAGTTACGGCAGCTTTTTCATTCAGACGGCCTGCAATGCGCTTGATTAACCGTGTTTGATGTTGCTGACTGACGAGTCGGTAACACAGTTGCTATCTGATCACCACATCGTTCGGCAAATCGTCTGCGGCTGCACCGCCGTTGCGCGGGAAATGTGCGGTCAGAATGGCGTTTACTTCCTGCAAGCCGCTTTCCAAACCTTCTACGAACGCCCCGCGCTTAAACGCTTCGCGCATGGTTTCGCAAACGTGCCGCCATTCGTCTTCGCACACTTTGGCGGCGATGCCGCGGTCGGCCGCCACTTCGACGGCATGGTCGGCAAACGACACATACACCAGCACGCCGATGTTAAGCTCGGTATCCCACACGCCCAATTCTCCGAACCATTGCCAAGCGCGGGTGCGGGGTTGCAGGCCGCCCAGCACGGCGCTGCTTGGATAGCGCGATTCGACCACAAAACGTATCTGGCCTTGATGATGCTGCTCGGATTCGCCGATCTGGCGGCTGATACGCTGCAAATCGGCGGTGGGGAAATACCGCTCGACACGGGCGCGCGGGTGCAGCCAATGCTGCCATAAGCGTTTGAATTTGTTTTGTTCCATTACCAACCTCCCGATGCGCCGCCGCCGCCGAAGCTGCCGCCTCCGCCGCTGAAACCGCCTCCGCCGCCGAAGCCGCCGCTGCTCCAGCCGCCGCCCCCGCGAGAACCGCCGCCGAAGCCCCCACCGCCGAAACCGCCGCCGGAAATAAACGCGCCGCTACCGATAATAAAGGCCAGCAGCGCGCCGACCACGGCGGCCAGCACGCCGATTGCCAGCCCCCAGCCGAACAGCATGGCCGCACCGAACATCACGCCGCCGGTAAACAGGCTGCCCAGCGTGCGCCCGAAGATGGCTTTTAAAAAACCGCCGGCGATAAACGGCAGGATAAACAGCAGAATCAGGCTGTCGCCGCCGCCCTCCCCGTTGCTTTCGTTCTGCGCTTCGGGCAGTTGTTCGCCGGCAATCAGTTTTTCAATCTGCACCACGGCGGCACTGATGCCTTCGTCGGTTTTGCCTTCCCGCAGATAGGGGCGCAACACGTCTTTGAGAATGCGCTTGGCGTAAACATCAGGAATCGCGCCTTCCAGGCCGCGGCCTACGGCCAGATGGGTTTTGCGCTCGTCGCGCACGAGCAGCAGCAGCACGCCGTCGCTGTGCTGTTCACGACCGATTTTCCATTGTTCCATCACGCGCGCGGAATAGTCGAACGGGGTTTCCGGTTCGATTTTGGGCACGGTCAGCACCACAATCTGGCTGCCTTTTTCGCGGCTGTATTGCAACAGATGCGCGTTGAGTTCCTGCCGCGCCTGCGGCTGCATCATCTGCGCCGTGTCCATCACGGGATCGGTCAGCTGCGGCACGGCGGCCAGCTCGGCGGCAAACAGCCACACGCTGGCCAGCAGCATGGCGGCGAAAACGCCGATTCGCTGTATTACGGATTGCATGGCTTTCCTTTTCAATCGTTTTTTCAGACGGCCTTAACGGCTCTGAGAGGCCGTCTGAAAAGCTTTTGCTCCGGCGGTGTCGGCAAAAAATGGTTTCAGACGGCCCAAACGTTAAAACTCGACTTTGGGCGCGGTGGATACGGCTTTTTCGTTTTCAACCGTAAACTGCGGGCGCGCTTTCATGCCGAAGATTTTGGCGGTGATGTTTTGCGGAAACTGGCGCAGGGTGGTGTTATAAGTCTGCACCGCTTTGATGTAGTTGTTGCGCGCGAGCGTAACGCGGTTTTCCGTGCCTTCGAGCTGGGCTTGCAGGTCGCGGAAGTTTTGGTCGGCTTTAAGCTGCGGATAGTTTTCGGAAACCACCAGCAGGCGCGACAGGGCGCTGCTCAATTCGCCTTGCGCCTGCGCGTATTGCTTGAGCTTTTCTTCGTTGGTAGCGTCGTCGGCAGTCATCTGGATGCTGCCCACTTTGCTGCGCGCGGCGGTAACTTCGGTGAGCACCTGCTCTTCGTGTTTGGCGTAACCTTTAACGGTGTTGACCAGGTTCGGAATCAGATCGGCGCGGCGCTGGTATTGGTTGAGCACTTCCGACCAAGCCGCATTGGCCGCTTCGTCTTGCGTTTGCATGGTGTTGTAGCCGCAGCCGTTAAGGGCGAACAGCGAGGTGAATACGGCGATAATGGCCAGCCATTTTTTCAACATGGGGAGTCTCCGTGAAAAAAATAATTAAAGGGTTTCAGACGGCCTGAAGTTATCGGGCCGTCTGAAAACGTTAGGAGTATATAGAAAAGCACCTTGCCGAAAAACCCTAAGCGACAAACGGTTGTTGTGCGCTTTGGCCGTTTGCCGATACAATTACCGCCGATTACATTAACCGTAGAAATCCATCCATGCAGAAAAACACCGTGTTCGTTACCGGCGGCGCCGGCTTTATCGGCTCCGCGCTTATCCGCCACCTGATTGAAAACACCGACGCCAAAGTGGTGAACATCGACAAACTCACCTACGCAGGCAACCTGCAATCTTTGGAAAGCGTGGCCGCCAACCCGCGCTATGTGTTTTCGCACACCGACATCTGCGACCGCGCCGCACTCGATGCGCTGTTTGCCGAACACCGGCCGCGCGGCGTGCTGCATCTGGCCGCCGAAAGCCATGTCGACCGCAGCATCACCGGCCCCGCCGCCTTTATCGAAACCAACATCGTCGGCACCTACACCCTGCTCGAAGCCGCGCGCCAATAT
>JBHALY010000157.1:0-4509 GCA_041827905.1 Neisseria dentiae | reverse complement strand
TCGCCGTGAAACTGGATGATGTCTATCGGCACCTGCGCGAGGATTTCTTCGATGCGCGCCGCTTCTTCGTTGACAAACAGCGCCACCACGCCGACAAACGGCGGCAGCGCCCGCACGATACGTTGCGCCGTTTCTATGTTGACGGCGCGTTTGCTTTTTTCGTAAAACACCAGCCCCACCGCGTCGGCGCCCAACTCGGTGGCGGCGGCGGCGTCTTCGGGGCGGGTGAAACCGCAGATTTTGATACGGGGGGTCATGATTTTTCCGGTGGGATTCAGATTTCGGCTGGGGTGTTTATACAATAGTTCCCTAATATCTGCAAAGTTTCAGACGGCCTTTGCAGTTATGGTTTTAATCGGGCAAAACCGTGTTAAGCCGCATTGCCATAACCGCCTGATGGCTTTTAAGATAAAAACGGCACAGCACCCTGTGCTGTTTTTTTCAAATTTCAAAGGATAAACCGTTATGAAACATATCAAAGTTTTGCTGCTTTCAGCCGCCATCGCCTTAACCGCCGCCGCGTGCAGCTCGTCTTCAACCGACAGCCCCGCCGTTGACACCACCGCCGGTCAGGTTCAAGACAGCGCACCCTCCACCACCGGCACCGGCACCGACGCGCTGGGCACCATGCAGCAATAACACGGCCCGATCCGGCTGTTGCAGGCCGTCTGAAAACTTTTTCAGACGGCCTGTTCCGTAAAAAACCGGCTTTAAACCGCAAGCCGAAGTGTAACATTATCTGCGGCCGAAAAACGGTTCGGCAGTGCAGAACCCTTTTCCCGCCCTTCTCTCTCCGGGCGGGTTGCCGCCCGAATCACACTTTATAAAGAAAGGACGATAACGATGAAATTCAAAACTCTGTTGCTCTCCGCCGCTACCGCGCTGCTGCTGGCCGCCTGCGTTGCTCCCCACCACGGCGGCCATGACCGCGGCCCCGAGCGTGAACACAATATGCAGGATCACGGCCACAGCCACGGCGAACACGGCCACGCGCATTAAAACCGCTGCCGTGTTCGGGTTCGGTCCGAACACGGCAACAACGGTATAAAAAACAGATTGAGGCTTTTGCAAAATGCCTCAAGGCCGTCTGAAATAGCCAACCGTCGTCATACTCGGGTTTGACCCGGGCATGGCGGTATTTAAGCGCTTCAGACGGCCTCAATGAGTTTTGCAAAGGTTTCAAACTCTGCACAGCCCAAACCAAACAACTAGGCCGAGACCTTTGCAAAATTCGTTTAGGCCGTCTGAAACGCCTAATTACCGTCATTAGCTTCGCAAGTCCGCTGCGCGGGAATGACGAGATGCAAACGTTTTTAGGTTTGACTTGGTTTTTTGCAAAGGTCTCAGGCCGTCTGAAAAGGTTTATGTAAAAAGCCTTTTCAGACGGCCTGGTTTACTGTTCAACAATTATTTAGGCTCGAAACCCTGCGCCTTCACCCAAGCCATCATTTCGGCCTGCACTTCGTCGGCTTCGCCTGCGCTGCCGATGCGCACGCCGGCTTCGTCTGCACCCAATTCTTCGAGAATTGCCATTTGCGAATCGAGCATACCGGCTTTCATATAGTGCCCTTTGCGCGCCATCATGCGCTCAAGGTTCACTTCATACGGGGGCGCAAGATGGATAAACACCACCCTGCCCTCGGCTTCGCGCAGAATGTCGCGGTATTGGCGTTTGAGCGCCGAACAGGTAACGATGCTGTAGGGCTTGCCCGCACGCGCCTGCTCGGTCATCCAGTCGCGCAGGTTGCGCAGCCACGGGTAGCGGTCTTCGTCGGTGAGCGGAATGCCCGCGCCCATTTTGTCGCGGTTTGCCTGCGTGTGGAAGTCATCGCCCTCGGCGTAAGGGCATTGGAAATGCTGTTGCAGGGTAAGGGCAGCGGTGGTTTTGCCGCAGCCGCACACGCCCATCAGCACGAAATGTACGGTATCCATGATATTGTTCCTTTACTTATAAGATGCTGAACGCAAGGGCAGAAAGTGCGAAGCCGATGGCGGCAATCAGGGTTTGGTTAACCGTCCAGGTTTTCAGCGTGGTGGGCACGTCCATATCGAGCAGGCGGCCGACCAGCCAGAAGCCGGAATCGTTGAAATGGCTCACGCCCACGGAACCGGCTGCGGTGGCTAAAACAATACAGGCAAGCTGCCAATCGCTGTAGCCGGCGGCGGCGACGGCGGGTGCCATCAGCGCGGCGGCGGTGGTTAAGGCAACCGTGGCCGAACCTTGCGCGATACGCAGCGCCAGCGCCACCAAAAAGCAGCCCAACAGCACGGGAATACCCAAATGGCCCATGCTGTCGGCCAAGGCCTGGCCGATGCCCGAAGCGCGCAATACGCCGCCGAACATACCGCCCGCACCGGTAATCAGGATAACCGAGCAAACGGGGCCGAGCGCGCCGTCAACGGTTTTTTCAAGCGCGGTGGCTTTTGCACCGCGTTTGCGGCCGAGCACAAACATGGCCACCAGCACCGAAATCAGCAGCGCAATGGGGGTGGAGCCGATCATGCGCAGGGTCTGCACCCAGCCTTCGTCGGCACTCACCACTTTTTCGGCAATCAGCGTGGCCAAGCCGGTGTTTAAGAAAATCAGCAGCATGGGGATTAACATAATGCCGATAACCGTGCCGGCCTTGGCCGGCTCTTGCGGCGGGTCGTCGTCTTGTTTGCCGCCGCTGAGAATATCAGGCACGGGCACGGCGAATTTGCGGTCGAGCACCTGGCCGAGCAGGTAACCGCTGAAATACCAGGTAATCACCGCCAGCGGCAGGCCGAGCAGCAGCACATGACCGATATTGGCGCCGTAAAATTCAGAAGCGGCAATCGGGCCGGGGTGCGGCGGCAGGAAAACGTGCATCACCGAAAACGCGCCGATGGAAGCCATGCCGTAGGCCAAAACGTTGGCTTTCATGCGGCGGGCGGTGGCGAACACAATCGGCAGCATCACCACCAAGCCGGCATCGAAGAAAATCGGAAAGCCGAAAATCAGCGAAGCCACGCCCAGCGCGAACGGTGCGCGTTTTTCGCCGAAAGCGCGGATCAGTGCATCGGCCAGCGATTGCGCGCCGCCCGACGTTTCCACCAGCCTGCCGAGCATCGCGCCCAAGCCCACCAGCAACGCCACGCTGCCGAGCGTGCCGCCGAAGTTTTTCACCAGCACATCGTTCACGATGCTGCCCATCGGCAGCCCCGTGGCAATGGCGGTAAGCAGGCTGACAATCATCAGCGTAAGCAGCGCGTGCACGCGGAATTTGATGATTAATATCAAAATCAGCAGGATGGCGCCTGCCGCAATGCCGAGCAGCGTGCCCGTGCTTAAAGTTTGCGTCCAATTTTCCATGCGAAGCCCTTTTTAGTAGCAGAAATAATGTGTTGAGGTTTGCCGCTATTCTAATACAGCATGCCGCAGCGCGTATGATTTATATCAACATAAGCAGTTTACATATTTATATAAGCCGGCGATCCCTGCTCGAGGCCGTCTGAAACCGTTTTTGCCAAGCCGAAAAATGCTTTCAGACGGCCTTTGGGCTAAAATACCGTTTCCCACACCAAAACACGGCAGAACAACGTGAAAATACTGATACTCGGCAGCGGCCAGGTAGGCTCCACCGTTGCCCAAGAGCTGGCCTCGCTGCCCGGCAACGACGTAACCATCATCGACGTTAACGAAACCGCACTGCAAAACATCGGCAGCAAGCTCGACGTACAAACCCTGCTGGGCAACGGCGCCTCGCCGTTTATGCTCAAACGCGCGGGCGCGGAAGACGCCGACCTGCTGCTGGCGCTCACCCGCAGCGACGAAACCAACATCGTGGCCTGCAAAATCGCCGCCGACGTGTTCAATATTCCCAGCCGCATCGCCCGCGTGCGCTCCACCGATTATCTCGACTACCGCACCGAAGAAGAACAAAACAGCCTCGACATGTTCGACATCACCGAGTCGATCAGCCCCGAAGAATTGGTAACCGAGCGGCTGGCCGGCCTGCTCAGCTACACCAGCGCCTTGCAGGTTTTGCGCTTTGCCGACGACAAAGCCCGCATGGTGGTGGTGCAGGCGCGCAAAGGCGGCTTGCTGGTCGATAAAGAAATCTCCCAAATCAACCAACACCTGCCCGAAGGGGTGGATTGCCAAATCTGCGCCATCTACCGCAACAACCGCCTGATCGTGCCCTCCGCCCAAACCGTGATTATCGAAGGCGACGAAGTGTTTTTTGTGGCCGGCACCGAAAACGTGAAAATCATGATGCGCGAGCTGCGGCCCAACGAGCAGCGCAACCGCCGCATCATGATCGCCGGCGGCGGCAACATCGGCTACCGGCTGGCCAAACAGCTCGAAGGCGACATGGACATCAAAATCATCGAATACAACAAAAGCCGCGCCGACTGGCTGGCCGAACACCTCGACAGCACGCTGGTGCTGCTGGGTTCCGCCTCCGACGAAACCCTGCTCGAGCAGGAATATATCGATGAAATCGACGTTTTCTGCGCCCTCACCAACGACGACGAAAACAACAT
>JBHALY010000156.1:0-3113 GCA_041827905.1 Neisseria dentiae | reverse complement strand
CCGCCGCGCCGAAATGGCGTTCACGCTGTATATGCATGATTTTTCGCTCAAACATTTGCAGCAATGGTTCACCCGCCCCGATAACGGCCTGCCCGCCGAATGCGCCGCCGCCGCGCAACTGTTGGATTTCAACGATGTAAAAGGTTTTTTAAACGGTTTTATCGACATGGTGTGCCTACATTCAGACGGCCTCGTTACCTTAATCGACTACAAATCCAACCATCTCGGGCAAACCGCCGCCGATTACCACCAAGCGGCCATGAACGAAGCGGTGGCGCACCACCACTATTATCTGCAAGCCCTGATTTACGCCGTCGCCACCGCCCGCTATTTCCGTTCGCGGCAGCAGCCCGTGCCAAAAATCGCCGTGCGCTATCTCTTCCTGCGCGGCCTCGACGGCAGCGGCAACGGTATCTGGGCTTGGGATATCGACACGGGCCTGCTGGCCGACTGGCTGGAAAACGGTTGATTTTTTATGCGTTTATATAGAGGTTTTTGCAAACAAAAGGCCGTTTGAAACGCTCGGTATGAGTAGGTTGGGTTGAAAACCCAACATTATTATTTTCTTGAAGTTTTTGTTGGGTTTTCAACCCAACCTACCCATACTGGATTCCCGCCTACGCGGGAATGACGTGATTAAGCCTTTCAGACGGCCTTAAGTATTTTTGCAAAGGTTTCAGGCCGTCTGAAAAACAAACCCGAAAGAAAAACGGCATACCCGAAAGTATGCCGTTTGTTTGGCGGTGCTCAGTCAGACTGCTGTATTTGGCAGTGGTTTGTGTGTCAGTCCTCTTGCGCCCCGGTTTGCAGATAATTGGGCAAGCCCACGCTGGCAATCAGTTCCTGCTGGGTTTCCAGCCAGTCGATATGCTCTTCGTTGGTGTCTTTCAGTTTTTCGAGCAAATCGCGCGAAACATAATCCTGCTTCTCTTCGCACAACGCAATCGCTTCCACCAACGCGGTATGTTTTTCCTGCTCTTTGGTCAAATCGCATTGAATGATTTCTTCGGTGCTCTCGCCGATCAACAGCTTGCCCAAATCTTGCAGGTTGGGCAGTCCTTCGAGCAGCAGCACGCGCTCGATGATGTCGTCGGCTGCTTTCATCTCCACAATAGACTGCTTGAAGAAATGTTCGCCCAACTCTTCCAAGCCCCAGTTTTTCAAAATGCGGGCGTGCAGAAAATATTGGTTGATGGTTACCAGCAGCAAACCCAAGTTTTTGTTTAACTCGCGGATAACCAAACGGTCGCCTTGCATAATAATCTCCTTTCAGACGGCCTGTTACAGCTGGCTTTGCAGGTAGTTTTGGATGCCCACCAAATCAATCAGGCGCAATTGCTGTTCGAGCCAGTGTGCGTGGTCTTCTTCGGTGTCTTTCAATTGGCCCACCATCAGATCGCGGGTAACGTAGTCTTGTTTTTCTTCGCACAGTTTGATGCCTTTTTTCAAAGCAGCCTGAACTTCCAACTCGGTGTTCAAATCGGCTTTGAGCATGGCCACCACGTCGGCGCCCACGTTGATTTTGGCCGGAACCATATTGGGCGTGCCGCCCAGCATCAGAATACGGCGGATAAACGCCTCGGCGTGGCCGGTTTCGTCTTCCATTTCATGACCGATGCGCTCGAACAGTTTGTTGTAGCCCCATTCGGCATACATACGCGAGTGGATGAAATATTGGTCGCGCGCGGCCAATTCGCCTGCCAGCAACTCGTTCATATAATCAATAACAGCTTTATCGCCTTGCATGATGTGTCCTTTCGTTTGTGTTTCGGGTTTGCGTGTCTGCTTGATTCAAATTGTAGGCAACAAACCCGATTTATACAAACTTTCCATTTAAAATACAAATAATTATCAAAAATAATATTAACCCTAAAAAAACGTTTGAAAAACTAACGGATTGTTTCCTTTTGATTTTTGTTGCGCCTAATATTGATAATTTATTGCAATACACTTTTTTATTTACAAAATTTAACCACTAAAAAACAACCAAACCGCAACAACAGCCTTCCCATCCGGTTTATTCAGGCCCGATTTTATTTTTTACCTTTTATTTTCAACTATGTTATAAATTTTCCCTTTCTTTTTATTAATATTATTTATCGACACCGCCGCACAAACAACCGCACGGAATCCGGCAAATAGCGTGTTATAATGCACGGTTATTTTTTAGCTATCAGGCTGTTTGAACCATGAAACAAATCCGCAATATCGCCATCATCGCCCACGTTGACCACGGCAAAACCACGCTGGTCGACCAACTTTTGCGCCAATCCGGCACCTTCCGCGCCAACCAGCAGGTTGACGAACGCGTGATGGACAGCAACGACCTCGAAAAAGAACGCGGCATTACCATTCTCGCCAAAAACACCGCCATCGAATATGAGGGCTACCACATCAACATCGTCGACACCCCCGGACACGCCGATTTCGGCGGCGAAGTGGAGCGTGTGTTGGGCATGGTTGATTGCGTGGTGCTGCTGGTCGATGCGCAGGAAGGCCCGATGCCGCAAACCCGCTTCGTTACCAAAAAAGCCTTGGCGCTCGGCCTGCGCCCGATTGTGGTAATCAACAAAATCGACAAACCTTCCGCCCGCCCGAGCTGGGTAATCGACCAAACTTTCGAGCTGTTCGACAAACTCGGCGCCACCGACGAACAGCTCGACTTCCCCATCGTTTACGCATCCGGCCTTTCCGGCTTTGCCAAACTGGAAGAAAGCGACGAGAGCAGCGACATGCGTCCGCTGTTCGAAACCATTCTGAAACACACCCCGCCCCCTTCCGGCAGCGCCGACGAAACCCTGCAACTGCAAATTTCGCAGCTTGATTACGACAACTACACCGGCCGCCTCGGCATCGGCCGCATCCTCAACGGCCGCATCAAACCCGGCCAGGTGGTGGCCGTAATGAACCACGAAAAACAGGTGGCGCAAGGCCGCATCAACCAACTGCTGGGTTTCAAGGGCCTTGAGCGCGTGCCGCTGGAAGAAGCCGAAGCCGGCGACATCGTGATTATTTCCGGCCTCGACGACATCGGCATCGGCGTAACCATTTCCGATAAAGACAACCCCGTCGGCCTGCCCATGCTCAGCGTGGACGAACCCACCCTCACCATG
>JBHALY010000155.1:0-7272 GCA_041827905.1 Neisseria dentiae | reverse complement strand
ATGGCGCGAAAAATCGCGAATCAGATAACTGCCCGGAACCCAATTGGGCAGCTTGATTTGTAAAGGACGGTTATCTTTTGAATAAAAACTCAAACAAATCCGCCACAGATGGGCGGCTGGTTCGGGGGTGAGTGTGTATTGGATCATGGCATTACCGGCGCAGTTAAAGTTTGTATGGCTGATTGAGTAAATTTGACTTATGTCAAGAAACTTTATGTAGTGAATCTATAATCTAACAAAATATGGCCGAAATCAACCCGCCCCGCTCGGTAAAAATTGCGGTTTCATGCCGATTCGGCTTGGTACGGCACGGGTTTTGATTTAGAATGCACGGGTTAAGCTGCCGTAAATTGCCTATCCGCGCAACAACTCGGTGTTAAATTAAGAAAAATCGGGTGTATCTTTGGTGTGTTTCAGCAAGCCGGAGCAAACCGATAAGTGTAAATTGCCATGTTTAATGGAGACCCTTATGGAAACGCAAACATATAACTACAAGGTGGTGCGCCAATTTGCCATCATGACTGTAGTTTGGGGTATCGTGGGTATGCTGGTGGGTGTGATTATCGCCGCCCAGCTGTTCTTGCCCGCCCTCAACCTTGCAGACATCGGACCTTGGTTCCACTTCGGCCGCCTGCGCCCGCTGCACACCAATGCGGTGATTTTCGCTTTCGGCGGCTGCGGCTTGTTCGCCACATCATATTACGTGGTGCAGCGCACCTGCAACGTGCGCCTGTTCGGCGGCAAATGGCTGCCTGCCTTCACCTTCTGGGGCTGGCAGCTGGTTATTGTTTTGGCCGCCATCACCCTGCCGCTGGGTTACACCCAGGGTAAGGAATATGCTGAATTGGAATGGCCGATCGATGTCCTGATTGCGCTGGTATGGGTTGCTTATGCCGTCGTGTTCTTCGGCACCATCGCCACCCGGAAAATCAAACACATCTATGTGGCCAACTGGTTCTACGGCGCATTTATTTTGGCTGTGGCGCTGCTGCACATCGTTAACAGCCTGGCCATTCCCGCCGGCGCCATGAAGTCTTACCCGCTTTATTCAGGCGCCATCGACGCCATGGTTCAATGGTGGTACGGCCACAACGCCGTGGGCTTCTTCCTGACCGCTGCTTTCTTGGGCATGATGTATTACTTCGTACCCAAACAAGCCGGCCGCCCGGTTTACTCTTACCGTTTGTCCGTCGTGCACTTTTGGGCGCTGATTTTCACCTATATGTGGGCCGGCCCCCACCACCTGCACTACACCGCACTACCCGACTGGACCCAATCTTTGGGTATGGTGTTGTCGCTGATTCTGTTCGCACCCTCATGGGGCGGCATGATTAACGGCATCATGACCTTATCCGGCGCATGGCACAAACTGCGCACCGACCCGATTTTGAAATTCCTGGTGGTTTCCCTCTCCTTCTACGGTATGTCCACTTTCGAAGGCCCGATGATGTCGATTAAAACCGTCAATGCATTGAGCCACTACACCGACTGGACAGTAGGCCACGTTCACTCGGGCGCTTTGGGCTGGGTAGGCTTCGTTACCATCGGTGCGATTTACTACCTGATTCCGCGCCTGTTCGGCCAAAAAGAAATGTACAGCACCAAGCTGATCGAAGCGCACTTCTGGATTGCCACCATCGGCGTTGTGTTATACATCGCCTCCATGTGGATTTCCGGCGTGATGCAGGGCCTGATGTGGGGCGCATTGAACGACGACGGCACACTCACCTATTCTTTCGTCGAATCGGTTAAACGCAGTATGCCTTTCTACATGATTCGCTTTACCGGCGGCCTGCTTTATCTGACCGGCATGGTAATCATGGCATACAACGTTTACCGCACCGTTATCGTCGGCAAACCCGTTGATGCCGAAATCCCTGCCGTTTCTCAAGCGCAACACCACTAACGACAAAAGAAAGACAGGCTACCAAAATGAAATTACAACAATTAGTCGAAGAAAAAGTCGGCGTGTTGATTGTTTTTACCTTCGTAGTAATCAGCATCGGCCTTTTGATTGAGATTGTGCCGTTGTTCTTTACCAAGTCGGTAACAGAGCCGATTAAAGGCGTTAAGCCCTACTCCGCCCTGCAAGTGGCCGGACGCGATATTTATGTTCGCGAAGGCTGCTACAACTGCCACTCCCAAATGATCCGCCCGTTCCGTGCGGAAACCGAACGTTACGGCCACTATTCCGTAGGCGGCGAATCCGTTTACGACCGCCCGTTCCAATGGGGTTCCAAACGCACCGGCCCCGACTTGGCCCGCGTGGGCGGCCGCTATTCCGACGAATGGCACCGCCTCCACCTGCTGAATCCGCGCGACGTGGTACCCGAGTCCAACATGCCCGCTTTCCCGTGGCTGGCGCGTAACAAAGTAGATGCCGAAGCAACCGTACAACATATGAAGTCACTGCGCGCAATCGGCACACCTTACAGCGACGAAGAAATCGCAAAAGCACCCGAAGAACTGGCCAACAAATCAGAATTGGATGCTGTGATTGCTTACCTGCAAGGCTTGGGTTTGGCACTGAAAAACGTAAGGTAACATCATGGATATAAACTGGGCGCGCTCGCTCTTTACCGTATGGGTGTTCGTCAGCTTCATGTTGGTTCTGTATATCGTGCTGCACAAACGCAACAAGCGCAATTACGATGATGCCGCCAACAGCATCATGGAAGACAACGATACCCCCGATAACGAAAAAAGCGGGCGCTAACCCGGTTTCCCGTGACAACGGAGCAAATAATGAACACAACTTCCCAATTTACCAGCAATTTCTGGAACATATACATTGCCGTTATCGTATTGCTCAGCTTCATCGGCTTGATTTGGCTTCTGCTGTCGCAAAATAAAGTCAAAGCACCGCCCAAAGGCGAAGACGTTAAAACCATGGGCCACTCATGGGACGGCATCGAAGAATACAACAACCCCCTGCCCCGCTGGTGGTTTTGGCTCTATATCGCCACTTGGATTTTCGGCGCAGCCTATCTGTTTTTATACCCGGGCCTGGGTGACTACAAAGGCTACCTGAACTGGAGCAGCACCAACCAATACGAAAAAGAAGTTCAAAAAGCAGACGAGCAATACGGCAAACTTTATGCCAAGTTTGCCAATATGCCGATTGAACAAGTAGCCAAAGACCCGCAAGCCCAACGCATCGGTAAAAACCTGTTCGACACCTACTGTATCCAATGCCACGGTTCCGATGCCAAAGGTTCCAAAGGCTTTCCCAACCTCACCGACCACGACTGGTTGTGGGGCGGCGAGCCTGCCAAAATCCAGGAAACCATTCAAAAAGGTCGTATCGGCACTATGGCTGCCTGGGGTCCTGCTTTGGGTGAAGAGCGCGTAAAAGACGTTGCCAACTATGTGATGTCGCTCTCTAAGGGCAAAGACCAATACGACGAAACCCGTGCCGAGCGCGGCAAACTGCTGTTTAACGGCCCGCCCGCCAACTGCTTCACCTGCCACGGAGATAAAGGCCAAGGCATCCAAGGCTTAGGCCCGAACCTGACCGACAATACCTGGTTGTGGGGCGGCACCCAAAAAGCCATTATCGAAACCATCACCAACGGCCGCCACAACCAAATGCCCGCTTGGGACAACTTCTTGGATAAAGACAAACTACACATCATGACCGCCTATGTATGGGGTTTGTCTAACAAAGACGGTAAAGCACCGGCCAAACCCGCAGAAGCCGCCCCCACCGCTGCGTCTGCCAGCGCGACTGCTGCTTCCGAACCGGCTGCTTCGGCAGCAGCAGCTTCTGCTCCTGCCGAACCTGCAGCCGATAAAGCCGATGTAACTTACGACACCCAATCCGGCACCCCCGTCGGCACCTTCTACTTTGCCACCGGTAAAAGCGAAGTAGCCGACAACGCGGCCACTATCCTGACCGACCTGATTAAAGCCGGTAAAGACGGCAAAAAACTGGTTGTCAGCGGCTACACCGACAGCACCGGCAATGCGGCAGCCAATGAAAAACTGTCGAAAGCACGCGCCCAAGCAGTAGAAGCTTTCTTGAAAGCGCAAGGTGTTGATGCCAAAAACATCAAATTGCGCAAACCGGAAAATACTACAGCCGCCCAAGGCAACAACGCCACAGGCCGTCGTGTAGAAGTGAAAGTTGAAGGCTGATTGCCATCTGTTAAAAAAGCCCTGAGATTTTCTCAGGGCTTTTTATATAGTCGGAAACTTTTACAAGATTTGCTCAGGCCGTCTGAACTACATTTTCAGACGGCCTGCTTGATGGTTAAACCATTAACGCGTTACCGGTTTATAGCGAATCCGTTTCGGTTTCGCGCCCTCTTCGCCCAAGCGACGTTTCTTATCGGCTTCGTATTCCTGATAGTTGCCGTCGAAGAACACCCATTTAGAATCACCCTCGCACGCCAAAATATGGGTGGCGATGCGGTCGAGGAACCAGCGGTCATGCGAAATCACCATCACGCTGCCGGCGAATTCCAGTAAAGCATCTTCCAGCGCGCGCAGGGTTTCCACGTCCAAATCATTAGACGGTTCGTCCAGCAACAACACGTTGCCGCCGGAGAGCAAGGTTTTGGCCAAATGCAAGCGGCCGCGCTCGCCGCCCGATAAGTTGCCGGCGATTTTGCTCTGGTCGCTGCCTTTGAAATTGAAACGGCCAAGGTATTGACGGGCGGGAATTTCAAACTGGCCGACCTGCAAAATATCGCGCCCTTCGGCGATGTTGTCGAACACGGTTTTGTCATTTTGTAAACCGTCGCGGCTTTGGTCAATCAAGCTCATTTTCACAGTTTGGCCGATTTTTACTTCGCCGCTGTCGGGTTGCTCTTTGCCGGCAATCATTTTAAACAAAGTGGATTTACCCGCGCCGTTGGGGCCGATGATGCCGACAATCGCGCCGGGCGGCACTTTGAAGCTCAAATCGTCAATCAGCACTTTGTCGCCGAAAGATTTGGAAACATTCACAAATTCAATCACTTCGTTACCCAAACGCTCGGCCACGGGGATAAAGATTTCTTGCGTTTCGTTGCGTTTTTGGTATTCGTAATTGCTCATTTCTTCAAAACGCGCCAAACGCGCTTTCGATTTGGCTTGGCGGCCTTTGGCGTTTTGGCGCACCCATTCCAATTCCTGTTTCATAGCCTTGATGCGGGCGGCTTCGGATTTGGCTTCGTTGGCCAAACGCTGCTCTTTTTGCTCCAACCACGAAGAGTAATTGCCTTTCCACGGGATACCGTGGCCGCGGTCAAGCTCCAAGATCCATTCGGCGGCATTGTCCAAGAAATAACGGTCGTGGGTTACCGCCACCACGGTGCCGGGGAAACGCACCAAAAACTGCTCCAGCCATTCCACCGATTCCGCATCCAAGTGGTTGGTCGGCTCGTCCAACAGCAGCATATCGGGCTTGCTCAACAACAGTTTGCACAAGGCCACACGGCGTTTTTCGCCACCCGATAACACGCCGATTTTGGTATCCCAGTCGGGCAGGCGCAGCGCGTCGGCGGCAATTTCCAGCTCATGCTCCGCCCCGCCGCCGGTTGATGAGCCGGCTGCGATAATGGCTTCCAAGCGGCCTTGTTCTTCCGCCAGCGCATCGAAATCGGCATCGGGATCGGCATAGGCAGCATACACTTCTTCCAAACGCTTTTGCGCCGCCGCCACTTCGCCCAAACCGCTTTCCACTTCTTCGCGCACGGTTTTTTCGGGGTCTAATTCAGGCTCTTGCGGCAGATAGCCGATTTTGATGCCGCTCATCGGCACCGCTTCGCCTTCGAACTCTTTGTCCACACCCGCCATGATACGCAGCACGGTGGATTTACCCGCACCGTTCAAACCCAACAGGCCGATTTTGGCACCCGGGAAAAACGACAGGGAAATATCTTTGATAATGGTTTTCTGCGGCGGCACCACTTTGCTCACGCGCAGCATGGAATAAACGTATTGACTCATAGCAATCTCTTAAATTTCAAGCATGGATAAATATAACTTCACACGGACGATAGGCCGTCTGAAAACTGTCATTAAAAATTTGTGCACATTTTAACCGAACAAATCTTTTTTAAAAACAATGCACGGTAGCTAAACAATATATATTTCTCGCGAATCTCCCGTTTATACACGCAGCCGCACATTGGCGGCTGAGACTGTGGTCAATCAAGCGTCTGCGCCGGAATCTGTTTCAACACACAGCCACCCGTGGGCGGCTGAATCATCACCAACACCATCACCTTGACCATCACCCGTTTCAACACACAGCCGCCCGAAGGCGGCTGACTGTACTCTTCCGCATCGGCCTGTTCCCGTGGCGGGTTTCAACACACAGCCGCCCGTGGGCGGCTGACGCCGGTTATGGCCGTCTGAAACAATGGTTGGTAGTTTCAACACACAGCCGCCCGTGGGCGGCTGAATACACGCCGAAAAAAACGCGGGATTACGAGCGAGTTTCAACACACAGCCGCCCGTGGGCGGCTGATCAAAACCCACGAGGCGGCGGTTGCGCTGGGTGTGTTTCAACATACAGCCGCCCGTGGGCGGCTGAACCCCCTCAAAGCCGTGATGGCGTGGGAGGAGGAGTTTCAACACACAGCCGCCCGTGGGCGGCTGAGCGGTAGTTTTGCCATTGCATCTCCAATACTGGTGTTTCAACACACAGCTGCCCGTGGTCGGCTGAGCAGCCAATCTATCCGCCGCCCAAACCGACACCTGTTTCAACACACAGCCGCCCGTGGGCGGCTGAATATCTTTTGCTTCGGGGTCTTCTGCATCACGCAGTTTCAACACACAGCCGCCCGTGGGCGGCTGACACGGCGGTGCAGGCGGTGGATGCGGCTCTGAATGTTTCAACACACAGCCGCCCGTGGGCGGCTGACTACTTTTTCCAAATCTGCCATGCTTTTTCCCGTGTTTCAACACACAGCCGCCCGAAGGCGGCTGACCGATTGATTTTTCAGTAAACGAAGGTTTGCGCGTTTCAACACACAGCCGCCCGAAGGCGGCTGATTTTTAAGCTGCTGCTCGGGCGTGCTTGGCTATGTTTCAACACACAGCCGCCCGAAGGCGGCTGAACGCTTTTCCCGACTTCATAGGCCGCCTGAAAGAGTTTCAACACACAGCCGCCCGAAGGCGGCTGACGAAGGCGTGAAGCAGCTTTCTGGCATCTACGCGGTTTCAACACACAGCCGCCCGAAGGCGGCTGATGCCCGCTGCGACGGACAGCCGATTGTATGGCCGGTTTCAACACACAGCCGCCCGAAGGCGGCTGATGCCCGCTGCGACGGACAGCCGATT
>JBHALY010000154.1:0-10778 GCA_041827905.1 Neisseria dentiae | reverse complement strand
TCCCACGCTTCGGGGCGCACGGGTTCGGGCAGCAGGTCTTCGGGTTTAAGTTTCTTCGGGGTCATAACCGTTTTCGATTTCCAGCACCGCGCCGTTAAACTCAATCACTTCGCCGCCGCGTATTTTGGCGGTTTTGCGGGTTTCGGTTTCGCCGTTGCGCAATACCAGCCCGCCGGCAATCGCCGCTTTGGCTTGGCCGCCGCTGTCGGTTAAGCCTGCCAGTTTGAGCAGGTCGCACAAGGCGATGTATTCGTTGTCTTCTAAATATACGGTGGCGTGCATGATATTTCTGTTTCTTTACGGGTGATATAGTGAATCCACTTACTCCGTTACGGCGTTGCTGCGCCTTAGCTCAAAGAGAACGATTTTGTAAGCCGCTAAAGCGGCAACAGAATCGGTTCCGTACTATTTGTACTGTCTTCGGCTTGCTGCCTTGTACCGAAGTAAGTGGATTCACTATAGGCAGATAACGGCCGTATTTTACGCGAAAACAGGCTTTGCCACCGTTAATTTAACATCAGCTATCAATAATTAATTATTGATTAAAAATATCTAAAATTAATCGCAATCATAGTTTTAACAGCAACAGGGTTGGCGTATAGTGCAATTACGGCAGCACAAAAGGGCGGCAAACAAGCCCGCCCGCACCCGAACACACACTCAAAACCCCGCCGTTTTCAAGCGTTTCAACAAACCACCGCCAACCAAAGGAGCACAAACCATGAGCAAATGCCCGGTAACCCACCTTACCATGAGCAACGGCGCGCCCGTTGCCGACAACCAAAACAGCCTTACCGCCGGCCCCCGCGGCCCGCTGTTGGCGCAGGATTTATGGCTGAACGAAAAACTCGGCGACTTCGTGCGCGAAGTGATTCCCGAGCGCCGCATGCACGCCAAAGGATCAGGCGCGTTCGGCACTTTTACCGTAACCAACGATATCACTAAATACACCCGCGCCGCCATTTTCAGCGAAGTGGGCAAAAAAACCGAAATGTTCGCCCGCTTCACCACCGTAGCCGGCGAGCGCGGCGCGGCCGATGCCGAGCGCGACATCCGCGGTTTCGCGCTGAAGTTCTACACCGAAGAAGGCAACTGGGATATGGTGGGCAACAACACCCCCGTGTTCTTCCTGCGCGACCCGCGCAAGTTCCCCGATTTGAACAAAGCGGTGAAACGCGATCCGCGCACCAATATGCGCAGCGCCACCAACAACTGGGATTTCTGGACGCTCCTGCCCGAAGCCTTCCACCAAGTCACCATCGTGATGAGCGACCGCGGCATTCCGAAATCCTACCGCCACATGCACGGTTTCGGCTCGCACACTTACAGCTTCTGGAACAAAAACGGCGAGCGCTTCTGGGTGAAATTCCACTTCCGCACCCAGCAAGGCATCGAAAACCTGAGCAACGCCGAAGCCGAAGCCGTGATCGGCAAAGACCGCGAAAGCCATCAGAAAGATTTGTACGAAGCCATCGAGCGCGGCGATTTCCCGAAATGGAAAATGTATATTCAGGTGATGCCCGAAGCCGACGCGGAGAAAGTGCCCTACCATCCGTTCGACCTCACCAAAGTGTGGCCGAAAAAAGACTACCCGCTGATTGAGGTGGGTGAGTTCGAGCTGAACAAAAACCCCGAAAACTTCTTCGCTGATGTAGAGCAATCCGCGTTCGCACCGAGCAACCTCGTGCCAGGCATCGGCGCGTCGCCCGACAAAATGCTGCAAGCGCGCCTGTTTAACTACGCCGACGCGCAACGCTACCGCTTGGGCGTGAACCGCAACCAGATTCCGGTAAACGCACCGCGTTGCCCCGTGCACAGCAATGCCCGCGACGGTTACGGCCGCGTGGACGGCAACTACGGCAGCACCCTGCACTACGAACCCAACAGTTTCGGCCAATGGCAGGAGCAGCCGCAATACGCCGAGCCGCCGCTGAAAATCAACGGCGATGCCGCCCATTGGAACTTCCGCGAAGACGATGACGACTATTTCAGCCAGCCGCGCGCGCTGTTTAATTTGATGAATACCGAACAGAAACAAGCCCTGTTCGACAACACCGCCGCCGCCATGGGCGATGCGCCGGACTTCATCAAATACCGCCACATCCGCAACTGCGTGAAATGCGACCCGGCCTACGGCGAAGGCGTGGCCAAAGCCTTGGGCTTGACCGTGGCCGATGCCGAAGCCGCCCGCGCGAGCGACCCTGCGTTGGGCCAGCCGGGGCTGCTGTAATGTGGCAGGAAATCGGTGAATTGTTGGCCGAAACCGTTCACCGTTACCGCAAACGTTAAGGGCACGACCCGCGTCTAAATAACAGGCCGTCTGAAAAATATTTTTCAGACGGCCTGAATACATTTTAAAACCTTTGCGTCATGCCCGGGCTTTGTCCGGGCATCTTTTTTGTTTTGAAACAAACAACAGATACTCGGGCAGGGTATAAAAGCTGACTTTACAAGGATTTATTGATTTATTCGGATTATTCTTCCGGCAGTTTGGTGATGTTTACCCGCTCGATGCGCTGGCCTTCTTTTTCGGTTACTTCAAACCGCCAGCCGTGGAAATCGATATGGTCGCCCACGTCGGGAATGCTTTGCAGCTCCTCCATAATCAGCCCGGCAACGGTGTGGTAGTCGGCATCTTCCGCAGGCGGCGGCAGGTTGAGTTGCGGGGCCAGCTCCACATATTCGAGCGCGCCGTCCACCGTCAGGCTTTCGTCGGGGTTGGCTTGCAGCATAGGCTCTTCTTCGCGCTCGAAGGCTTCGGGGAATTCGCCGGCAATGGTTTCCATCAAATCTTTCATGGTTACCATGCCGAGCACGGCACCGAATTCGTCCACCACCAGTGCGTAGTCGGCGCTGCTTTTGCGGAACAGCTCGATGGCGTTGAGCGCGCTGGTGCTGTCGGGCAGAACCAGCGGTTGGCGCAAGGCCGTCTGAACGTTCATTTCACCGTGTTCCAGCAATTGGGTGAGCAGGTCTTTTTTGTTGATGTAGCCCAGAGGTTCGTCCACTCCGGCTTTGCCCACCACCAACAGGCGGCTGTAAGGAGTGTTTTGCAGTTGGGCATGCTGCTCTTCTTTGCTTTGCGAAATATCGAGCCGCTCGATGTCGCGGCGCGGAATCATCACGCCGAGTATCGGGCGTTCGGCCAGCATCAGCACACTGCGTATCATGGATTTTTCGTTTTCTTCGAAATGGCCGCCGTCGTCGGGGCTGCCACCTGCGGTGGCCAGCACGCTTTCGCGTATGCCCATCATGCCCAGCACGTTATCAGCCGTGCGCTGCCGCCACGAGCGGCTGATGTAGTCGTTTTTGCGCACGTTTTTCTGCGAAATCTGGTTGAATATTTCAATCAGAATCGAGAAGCCGATAGCGGCATAGAGGTAGCCTTTGGGAATATGGAAGTGGAAGGCTTCGGCAATCAGGCTGAAGCCGATCATCAGCAAGAAACCCAAACACAGCATCACCACGGTGGGGTGCTTATCGACAAATTCGGTGAGCGGTTTGCTGGCGAGAATCATCACCGTCATCGCCACTACCACGGCGGCCATCGCCACGATGATGTGGTCGACCATGGCCACGGCGGTAATCACCGAATCGATGGAAAACACCGCGTCCAATATCAGAATTTGCGCCACCACGCCCCAAAACGGCGAGTGTTTTTTGTGGGTGTCGGCAATGGTGATCTGGTTATGCCCTTCGAGGCGTTCGTGCAGCTCGGTGGTGGCTTTGTAGAGCAGGAACAGGCCGCCGGCAAACATGATGAGGTCTTTGCCCGACACGGAAAGGCTGCCCCATTCTAAAAACGGCTTGGTGAGCGTGATGATGTGCGCCATAAAGCCGAGCATCACCACGCGTATCGCCACGGCCAGCGCAAGGCCGGTGATGCGGGCTTTGTCGCGCAGCGAGGGTTTGACTTTGTTGGCCAGAATCGCCACAAACACGAGGTTGTCGATGCCGAGCACCACTTCGAGTATCAACAGCGTTGCAAAGCCTATCCACGTTTGCGGCTCGGCCAACCAACTGAAATCCATAATGGGTTAAGTCCTTGTTTTTAGAATGCAAGCAGGCAGGCCGGATGGTTTCTCGGCCTGCCTGTGGAAACGGCGCATACACGAAGGGCGTCGGTATAACTGCTCTGCTCCGCGTCTTTCATAAAAGTGTATGCCTTAAAATAATATGGAATCAGCAGTTTATCATTTTCATGCTTTTTAAGGAAGAGAAAGGCCGTCTGAAACCCGCAGTAAGGCTTTCAGACGGCCTTTGCAAACCACACGCCGCCGGCCGGCGGCAAGTTATGCCGCTATAGCTGCACGGACGCACGTTTTTTCGGTTATCATTCACGCTTTATCTACCCTTCTTGCGGCTTTGCGCCCGATATTGATTATGTCTGATATACAACACAACACGCAGGTTAAACGCCGTTTGAAAACGCGGCACTTATCCATGATTGCCATCGGCGGTTCCATCGGCACCGGCCTGTTTATGGCCAGCGGCACCGCCATCAGCGCGGCGGGGCCGGGCGGCGCGCTGATGGCTTATGCCGCCATCGGCCTGATGGTGTATTTTTTAATGACTTCTTTGGGCGAAATGGCCACTTATCTGCCCACTTCCGGCTCGTTCAGCACCTATGCCTCGCGCTTCGTCGATCCGTCGCTGGGTTTTGCGCTGGGCTGGAACTATTGGTTCAACTGGGTGATTACGGTGGCGGCCGACGTGGTCATCGCCGCGGTGGTGATCACCTATTGGGAGCCGATGCGGTTTATGGCGCCGTGGGCGTGGAGCCTTTTGTTTTTCGTGATGATTTTCCTGCTCAACACCTTGTCGGTGCGCGCCTACGGCGAATCGGAATACTGGTTTGCGCTGATTAAAGTGATTACCGTGATTGTGTTTCTCGGTGTGGGCGTGCTCACCATTTTCGGCATACTCGGCGGGCAATATGTCGGCCTGAGCAATATGACAATGGGCGACGCGCCATTTTTGGGCGACGGCATCGGCGGGCAGTTTCTCACCGTGTTGGGCGTGTTTCTGATTGCCGGTTTCTCGTTTCAGGGCACCGAGCTTATCGGCATCACCGCCGGCGAATCGGAAAACCCCGAAGAAAGCATTCCCAAAGCCGTGAAACAGGTTTTCTGGCGGATTCTGATTTTCTACATTCTCGCTATTCTGGTTATCGGTCTGCTGATTCCCTACACCAGCCCGCAGCTGTTGGGCGCCGATGTAAACGAAATCGCCAAATCGCCGTTTACGCTGGTGTTCGAGCGCGCCGGTTTGGCTTTCGCCGCCGCCGTGATGAACGCCGTGATTCTCACCTCGATTTTGTCGGCGGGCAATTCGGGCATGTATGCCTCCACCCGTATGCTCTACGCCATGGGTAAAGACGGCCTCGCCTACAAAGCCTTCGCCCGCACCAGCGCCGCCGGCGTGCCGGTGATGTCGCTGCTGGCCACCGCCGCCGTGGTGCTGCTGGTGTTCACGCTGCAACTGGTGAGCGACAAAATGTATCAATACATTCTGGCCGCTTCGGGCTTAACCGGCTTTATCGCCTGGCTGGGCATTGCCGTGAGCCACTACCGCTTCCGCCGCGCCTATATCGCGCAGGGCAAAGATTTGAACGCCCTCGTTTACCGCGCCAAATGGTTCCCCTTCGGCTCGCTGCTGGCGTTGGCCTTGTGCGTGCTAGTGATTATCGGCCAAGACACGGAGCTGGTGCTCAAAGGCAGCTTCGATTGGGACAGATTGGTGATTACCTACATGGGCCTGCCGGTGTTTTTGGGCTTTTATTTCTACCACAAGCTGCGCTACAAAACGCGTAAGGTTCCGCTGGAACAGGTGGATTTGAGCCAAGATGCGCATTAACGGCAGGTTGCCGTGAATCAATCAGGCCGTCTGAAAATATTTTTCAGACGGCCTGATCTTTTTGCGATTCATGCCTGAGCCAGGCCCGAGTATAACAACGGCAGGGTATTGATTTCAGACGGCCTCTTCCTCCGCATTCATCGCTTTAAGCAGTTTTTCCACTTTTTCAGGGTCTTCGTTGCGCATCAGGCGGGCGGTTTCGTTTTCGAGTTCGAGCGTGTTACTGTGCAGCACGATGTCTTTCACCGCCAACAGATTGTTGGGGTTCATCGAAAAACGCCGCAAACCCATGCCCAAGAGCAGGCGGGTGAACTGGGTGTCGCCGGCCATTTCGCCGCACACCGACACGGTTTTGCCCATACGGTTGGCGGTGCGGATAACGTGCTGTATCAGCTTGAGCACGGCGGGGTGGCCGGGCTGGTAGAGATAGCTGACGGCATCGTCGCCGCGGTCAACCGACAGGGTGTATTGGATTAAATCGTTGGTGCCGATAGAAATAAAATCAATGTGTTTGAGCAGGCTGGCCACGGTGAGCGCGGCCGATGGGATTTCTATCATGCAGCCCACCGACACTTCGCCGAAAGGTTCGTCGCGCTCGGCAAGCTGCCGCTTGGCGGTTTCCAAATGCACCAGGCATTGCTTCAGCTCGGTGATGTCGGTAATCATCGGCCACATCATTTTCACCGGCCCGTGCACGGCGGCGCGCAGGATGGCGCGCATCTGGGTGCGGAACATCACCGGCTCGGCCAGACACAGGCGGATGCCGGTCAGCCCCAGCGCGGGGTTGAGGCTGCCGTTGGGGGTGGCGTTTTGGCCGAACCAGCGCGGGTTTTTGTCCACGCCCAAATCCACGGTGCGGATGGTGAGGTTCTTGCCCTTGAGCTTTTTCACAAATTGGGCATACACGGCGTATTGCTCGTCTTCAGACGGCATGGTGTCGCGGTTGAGATAGAGAAATTCGCTGCGGAACAAGCCCACGCCGTCGGCACCCATATCGTTCAGGCGTTTGATGTCTTCGGCCGATTCGATGTTGGCGAGCAGTTCGATATTCACGCCGTCTTCGGTGGTGGCGGCGGTTTTTTTGATTTTGTTCAGCTCGCGGGCGCGGGCGCGGTATTCGCGGGCGCGGGCGCGGTATTCGTTGAGCACCAGCTCGTCGGGGTTGATGATCAGCACGCCGTTGATGCCGTCCACAATCACCCATTCGTTTTCGCTGATGAGTTTGCGGGCGTTGGAGAGGCCGATAACCGAGGGGATGTTCAGGCTGCGGCCGAGAATGGCGGTGTGGCTGGTGGGGCCGCCGATGTCGGTAACGAAGGCGGCGATGCGCTGTTCTTTGAAATACACCGTGTCGGCGGGCGAAATGTCGTTGGCCACCAGCACGGTGTCGTCGAGCAGGTTGCCGTCGAGATTCAACTCATTGCCCTGCCCGGCCAGATTGTTGTGGATGCGCTCGACCACTTGCAGCATATCCTGCTTGCGCTCGCGCAGGTAGGCATCGTCGATTTCGTCGAACTGGGCGGCCAGTTTGTCGGTTTGCAGCTTCAGCGCCCATTCTGCGTTGATGTGCTGCTCTTCGATGATGTCGACGGGTTCGCGCGACAGGGTAACGTCGGTTAACAGCATCAGGTGCAGCGAAATAAACGCGCCCAGCTCGGTGGGGGCGTTTTCGGGAATCGCGCTGCGCAGTTGTTCGAGTTCGCGGCGCGTGGCTTTAACGGCGGCTTCGTAGCGGGCGGTTTCGCCTGCGATGTCGGACGGTTCCAAATCATATTGCGGCACTTCGTGCATGCCGCGCGTAACCAGATGGGCGCGGCCGATGGCTATGCCTTTGCCTGCGCTCACGCCGTGCAATACGATGCTCATGTTATTCGCCTTCGCCGAAATAGTCGTTAATCAGTGCGGTAAGCGCCTGCATGGCGGCGGCTTCGTCGGCGCCGTCGGTTTCCAGCTCGATAACCGTGCCTTTGGCGGCGGCCAGCATCATCAGCCCCATGATGCTTTTGCCGTTAACGCGCCTGCCGTCGCGGCTGACCCACACTTCGCTTTGGAACTGCGCGGCGGTTTGGGTGAATTTGCTTGATGCGCGTGCGTGCAGGCCGAGTTTGTTGATGATTTCGATGGGTTGTTTCATCATAATATGGAGCATCCTTCGGGCGGGCTGGTGATGTCGATAATGCCGTTAACGGCGGCTTCTTTAACCAGTTGGGTAAAGGCGGCCAGGTTGTCGGCGGCGGGGGCGTAGTTGGCGGCTTTCACCATCATCGGCGCGTTCAGACCGGTGAGCATGGCGGTTTTGCCGCTTTCCACCAGTTGGCGGGCAGCGTTGCAGGGGGTGGCACCGAAAATGTCGGTCATAATCAGCACGCCGGCGTCGCAGTTCAAATCTGCCGTCATTTGGCGCGCGCGGGAGATGATGCTGTCGTGGTCTTCGTGGGTGTCCACGCCGAGAATGCGGATATTCTGCGGCGTGTCGCCGAAAAAGAAATGCTGCGCCAGGCTGCGGTAGGCTTCGCCTATGGCTTCGTGGGTGATGATCAATAAGCCTATCATGGTGTGTTCCTCATGAAGATTTGTTTCAGACGGCCTGTTGCGGTAGCGGTTACCGTTATTTATGGTTACCGTTATTTATATAGATATGGCGGCTGCTTTATTCAAGGCCGTCTGAAATGATGGTTTACTGCCCGCGCAGGGCATATACCGCACCCAAGTTGCGCCACGCACCGGCGGCATCCATGCCGTAGCCGAACACATAGCGGTTGGGCACGTTGATGCCGATATAGTCGGCAGTAATCGGTTTTTCTTTATCGATTAATTTGTTGGCGAATACGGCGGTGGCGCAGGAAGCGGCGCCCAAATCGAGCACCTGTTGTTTGATGGCGGCCATGGTGTGGCCTTCGTCGAGTATGTCGTCGAGCACCAGCACGTGGCGGCCGGCCACGCTTTCCTGCGGCGCGCGCAGCCAGTTGAAGTTGCCGCCTTGCAGCTTGTCGCCGTAGCGCGAAACGTGAACGTAGTCGAAGTCGAGCGGAAAATGCAGCAGGGGCAGCAGTTGGCCGGTAAACACCACCGCGCCGCCCATCACGGGCAGAATCAGCGGGTATTTATCACCCAAATCGGTGGTGATTTCACCGGCCAGGCGCAAAAGTTCGCGGCGGCAGGCATCTTCGCCGAACAGCAGTTCGGCATCGTCGAGCATGGCTTGGGTGTGCAGCCGTTTGGTTTCGATATCCATCATGTTTGAGTTTTCTGCAAGATAAAACGCCATTATATAGGCAAGCCGTGCGCGAATCATACGGGTTTCGATCTGGCCGTCTGAAAACCGCTGCGGCTGCTCTGCCGATGTCCGCTATATCCCGTATAATCCGCCCCTGTTTCCACTTTTCAGACGGCCTCACCGTGAACACCGCCCCGCACGACCCTTATGCTTTTTTAGAAAACCTGCACAGCGCCGAAACGCAGCGTTTCGCCGCCGAAGCCCATGCCGAAACGCAGGCGCGCTTCACCGCATCGAAAACGTTCGGGCAAACCGTCGCCGAGATGGTGAAGCAGCTGCAAAACCCGCGCCAAATTGCGTTTTGCCAGGAACACCGCGCGCGTATGTACCATTTCCACCAAGACGACGACTACCCGAAAGGCGTGTATCAGGTGTGCAGCGCAGCCTCTTACCGTTCGGGCTACCCCGAGTGGGAAACACTGTTTTCGGTGGCCGATTTCGACAACGTGCTGGGCGACGACGTGTATCTCGACGGCGTATCGCACTATGTCGAACAGCCCGAGCGCGTGTTAATCAGCCTCAGCCGCGCAGGCGGCGACGCGGCCTACACACTCGAATTCGACCTTGCCGCCCAAAAACTGGTGGCAGACGGTTTTCATTTTCCCGCCGGCAAAAACCACATCGCCTGGCGCGACGAAAACAGCGTGTGGGTCTGCCCCGCGTGGCACGAAGAGCAAACCACCGCAGCGGGCTACCCGCGCGAAGTGTGGCTGGTGGAGCGTGGCCAAAGCTTTGAAGAGAGCACGCCCGTTTACCGCATGGATTCAGACGGCATGATGGTCAACGCCTGGCGCTATCTCGACGCACAAGGCGCCCCTATAGATTTAATCGAAGCCGCCCGCGGTTTCTACACCAAAACCTATCTGCAAGTATTGCCGGGCGGCGAAGCCCTGCCCCTCAACCTGCCCGAAGACTGCGAAATCTCCGGCTACCTCGCCGGCCACCTGCTGCTGCACCTGCACAGCCCGTGGCAGCGCGCCAACCAAAGCTACCCCGCCGGCAGCCTCGTGGCCGTAAAACTCAACAAAGGCGAAACCGGCGCCGCACAGCTGCTGTTCGCCCCCAACGAAACACAAGCGCTCGAAAGCGTGGAAACCACCAAACGCTTCGTTGCGGCCAGCCTGCTTGATAACGTTTCAGGCCGTCTGAAAGCATGGCGGTTTTCAGACGGCCGCTGGCAAGAAGCAACCCTGCCCAAACTGCCGCAGGGCGCGCTTGAGCTGGCCGACCAACCGTGGGGCGGCGACGTGATCTATATCGCCGCCAGCGACTTCACCACCCCGCTGACCCTGTTCGCACTCGACCTCAACGTGATGGAACTCACGGTGGTGCGCCGCCAGCCCGTGCAGTTCGACAACAACGGCATCACCGTGCAGCAGCTTTATGCCGAATCCGCCGACGGCGAACGCATCCCCTATTACCACGTCGGCAAAAACCACACGCCCGACACCCCCGCAATCGTTTACGTTTACGGCGGCTTCGCCGTGCCCGAACTTCCGCACTACATGGGCAGCATCGGCAAATACTGGCTCGAACCGGGCAAATCGTTCGTGCTCGCCAACGTGCGCGGCGGCGGCGAATTCGGCCCGCGCTGGCACCGCGCCGCACAAGGCATACACAAACACAAAAGCGTGGACGACCTGCT
>JBHALY010000153.1:0-3672 GCA_041827905.1 Neisseria dentiae | reverse complement strand
TTGGGAATGGCCATCAAACCGTTGAAGGTGTCGGCAGCCAGCCATACCAAATCCAAGCTGACCACAGTGCCGATCATCACAGAGGCAACATAAACCACGCGGTAAATATTGGCAAAACCATCGCCGAACACATAAGCCGCGCATTTTTCACCGTAGTAGCACCAACCCAAAATGGTTGAGTAGGCAAAGAATATCAGGCCGATGGTTACCACCCAGCCGCCGGGGCCGGGCAACAGGCGGTCGAAAGTGGAAGTGGTGAGTGCCGCACCGGTGATTTCGGGCTTCACAAACTCGCCGCCCGCGCCGAGCAGACCCATCACCAACACGATGCCGGTAATCGAACACACAATGATGGTGTCAAGGAAAGTGCCGGTCATCGACACCAGCGCCTGACGCACGGGGTGGTCGGTTTTAGCCGCAGCTGCCGCAATCGGCGCAGAACCCATACCGGCTTCGTTGGAAAACACGCCGCGCGCCACGCCGTAGCGGATAACGCTGCCGATTGCACCGCCCGCAACCGCCTGACCGGTAAAGGCATCGGTAAGAATCAGCTTCAAAGCGGGCAGCACCAAATCAAGGTTGGCTAAAATAATAATCAAGCCGCCAGCCACATAAAATACGGCCATCAGCGGCACAATCAGTGAAGAGGCTTTGGCGATGCTGCGGATGCCGCCCAACACCACGATGGCCGTTAACACGGTTAATGCCACACCGGTATAAACGGTGTCGATATTGAAGCTGGCATGAACGGCCTGTGCTACAGAGTTAGACTGCACCGAGCTGCCGATGCCGAACGAGGCTATCGTGCCGAACAGGGCGAACGCATAGGCCAGCCATTTCCAATTGCTGCCCAAGCCGCGCTCGATGTAATACATCGGGCCGCCCGACATTTCGCCTTTTTTGTTGAGCACGCGGTATTTCACCGCCAACACGCCCTCGCCGTATTTGGTGGCCATGCCGAAAATGGCGGTAATCCACATCCAAAACACCGCCCCCGGGCCGCCAGCCACCACGGCGGTGGCCACGCCGGCGATATTACCCGTGCCGATGGTGGCCGAAAGTGCAGTCATCAAAGCGCCGAAATGCGAAATATCGCCGTCGTGGTCGCTGCCGTCGCCTTTTTTATGGTGCGGCATAAAAGCCTGTTTGAGCGCATAGCCCAACATACTGAATTGCAGGCCCTTGAGCAGCACGGTGAGCAGCACGCCGGTGCCGACGAGGAACACCAGCATCACCGGTCCCCAAACCCAGCCGCCTACGGTATCGAAAAAATTATGTAAGGCTTCCATGTTAACTCCTGATTGTTGACATTTTGTTCTGATGTTCGGCATTTCAGCACAAGGCGTAAAGAATTGCAAGCAGGGGTTAACCCGCTTCAATGCTGCCACTAGCGCCGAGGCCGTCTGAAAAATTTTCAGACGGCCTCGAATGCAAACAAACGGTATCAAGCAGGCAAACGGTTAATGCACCACCACATCCGCCTTTAAATCAAACTTGGGAATCGGCACCGAAAACCGTTCGCCGTAACTGTCTTCAAATTCATAACTGCCTTCCATGCAGCCCCACGGAGTGTTGAGATGCGCGCCGCTGCTGTAATAATAATCTTCGCCGGGATACAGCACGGGCTGCTCGCCCACCACGCCCACGCCCGACACTTTTTCAACTTCGCCGTGCGCATCGGTAATCCGCCAATGGCGGTTGCGCAGGGTAATCACTTCATCGCTGTTGTTGCGGATGGTGATGTCGTAGCTGAACACATATTTATCTTTGGCGATATTGCTTTGTTCCGCCGAAAAACTCGGCTCTACGATGATTTCGATTTCGTTCATAATGCAACTTTCCGTATGGTTATGTTCAGACGGCCTATATTTTTATGTTACAGCACCCATGCGGCAATATGCAGCACGGCCAGAGTAAAGCCGGCGGCAACCGCATCGTCGAGCATAATGCCCAAACCGCCGTGCACGCGCTTATCCAGCCACTTTATCGGCCAGGGCTTGAGCGCATCAAACAGGCGGAACACGGCAAATGCAGCCAGCCACCACGTCCAATGAAACGGCACGAATGCAAGCACCAGCAGCATGGCAACGATTTCGTCCCACACAATGCCGCCGTAATCCTGAATGCCGAGTTCGCGTTCGGTGTGGCTGCAAATCCGTATGCCCCACATAAAAAGGATAACGCACAACGCCGCCAACCACCAGCCTGTGATGCCGATTAAATACAAAACAAACGCTATCGGCAGCGCGGGCAGCGTGCCGAAAGTGCCCGGGGCCGCCGGAGCCAAACCGCTGCCGAAACCGAAACCGAGCAGGCACAACGGCCGCGATTTCAGCCATGAAAAAGTGGGTTTGAAATCACTCAAAATGATCGAATCCTAAAGAAGCCAACACAACCGGCCTGCCGGCAGCGTCTGAAATATTCAGACGGCCGCAGCCTTCCGTTATTCTGCCGATGCGCGTTACCGGCGTATCGCTCGCCCTGCCGGCTTCAAGCACGGCACCGCGGCATGATTGGGGCGCGGTAAACACCAACTCATAATCGTCCCCTCCCGCCAGCACGCAGCCGTATAAAGCCGTTTTATCCAAGTTATCGCGCAACTGCGGCAAAGTAGGCACTTCTTCGGCAAAAATCTCCGCGCCCACACCCGAGGCTTGCAAAATATGCCCCAAATCCTGCGCCAGGCCGTCTGAAATATCTTGCGCCGCACGGGCAAACGGCAACAATGCCTGCCCCAAAGCCACTCTCGGCTCCGGCCTCAGCCGCACCTGTTCGCATAAATCAAAAACCGCGTCGGGCAAAGCAACCGTTTGCCAATGATGGTGCAATGCGGCTGCGGCCAAACCCAACCGACCCGACACCCACACATCGTCGCCTATTTGCGCGGCATCCCGCCGCAACGCCCTGCCCTGCGGCAGCTCGCCGATAATTGTAACATTAAATGCCAAATCACCTTTGGTGGTGTCGCCGCCGATCAGTGTTACACCGAAACGCCGCGCCAGCGCAAACAAACTGTCGCAGAATTCGACCAACCAGCTTTCCTGCAATTGCGGCAGCCCGGCACTCAACAACGCCCAGCGCGGAGCCGCGCCCATTGCCGCCATATCCGAAATATTCACTGCCAGCACTTTATGTGCCAAATCGGCAGGCGCAACATTTTCAAAGAAATGCCTGTTTTTCAACAGCATATCGCTACTGAAACATAAATCATATCCCGCTCGTGGGCGGACAATGGCCGCATCGTCGCCTATACCGAGCAATACGTCAGCATCGGCTTGCGAACGGTATAAATAGCGGCGGATAAAATCAAATTCTTTCATAAGCTATCGTTAGGCCGTCTGAAAAACAGGTTGAGACCTTTGCCCCCATCTGTGGCGCATTTCTGCGTTGTGCGTTTATGCCCTTTAGGGCACTGCTCGCTCGCCTATCTACCTGATATGTCTGCGCTCGCTGCGCTGCTACGTCTTGAACTGCATCCACATCTGGGGGTTTTGCAAAGGTCTCTGGTTGTCTTTTCGGAAATCACAGCCGTTAAAGCCGGTTCCGTTAATGATTATAAACCGTTTCCAAACAGCTATACCGCACCTTTCAAAACAAAACCCCGACGAAGCGGGGTTTGCTCTTCAACCTTAAGTTGATTAAGGTCGGGTGTGACCGTGGTATTTAGAAACG